>NZ_JBYSZP010000012.1:36245-229998 GCF_058787295.1 Pseudomonas sp. FW305-3-2-15-E-TSA4
GGTTTGAGGTGACCCGAAAACCTCGGTTCGCTCTGAACCGAGGTGATGCTTTCGCGAGCAAGCCCGCTCCCACAGGGGAACATTGGTGTTCTCGCTATTGTGCACATGGCGCTATCGGAGACTTTTTCTGGTGAGATCGGACAGTGTCAGCGTCGGCGGCGGTTGTTAGGCTCAACCCCCCACAGCACCTCCAATAAGAATTAAAAGCAATGAAGCTGACCTTTCTCCTGTTGCTGCTTTGTGCAACGGCCCCAACGGCGTGGGGCTGGTCGAACCACACGGTGGGCAGCTATCTGGCGTTGCAGGAATTGCCGGCGCTGCGCGATGCGCCGCCGGTTGAGGTCGAGCCGTTGGAGCGTTTTCTCGCCGAGCAATATCCAGCCGTGGTCGCGCTGCTGGAGCAACAGGAAAACTTCGCCCGTGAACACTTCACCCAGTACCCGCCGCGCCCCGACAATCTGAAGCTGCCCGCCTTACCGAGCGACAATCTGCGCCACGATTTTCTCACTGCGTTGCGGCTCAATCCGCGCATTCATCTGGCGATGGTCATTCAGCCGCTGCCGGGCCAAGACCTGCCCGAACGCGAACATCTCAGTTCCGATCAGGTGATGGTCGAGCAGACGCTTTCGCCATGGAATCGTCAGCGTTTCATTCGCGTGGCGGATGGCGAGAACGTCGCGCCGCTGGCCGTGCTGGCAAGCGCCGCCGACGAGCCGGATTACGGTCACGACATCAACCTGTTCAGCGACAACCCCGGCGAGGTCGGCGCGCTGTATGGCTTTGGCCCGCAGCCGTTTGGCGATGCGCGTTTTCAGTACAGCTCGCAGGCGCCGTTCCACATGGGCTTCTTCCATGAAAGCGCGGTGGTGTATGCCGCTGCCGGATTTCTTCAGCGCAGTTGGCCGGACTGGCGCGCCTATCAGTACCTGGGGCTGGCGCGACTGGCATTCGCCAGTGGCCATTCTTACTGGGGTTACCGGTTCCTCGGTTGGGGCGTGCACCACGTGCAGGACCTGACCCAGCCGTATCACGCCAAGCCGCTGCCCGGGGTCGAACTGCCGAGTCTGTTGCTGCTGGAAGGCAAGGCGCTGGCCGGTTTTGCCGACGATAAAAAAGCCTCGATCGAACGGGTCGCCACCCGCCATATGGAAATCGAGAAGTATCAATCGACCTGGTTGCGCCGCGTGCTGCGCACCGGTCAGGCGCATCCGATGCTCGCGGCCTACGCCGATGTCGCTCAAGACCAACACTATCCGCCGTACTCGGTGGACTACTTGCGCGACGTGGTCAGCGCCGAGTCGGTCGAGGACTCGGCGGCGTTCGATGAAGCCATTGGCCTGTGGCTGGAAACGGCGCCGGTGACCAGTGATTTCAGCAGCGGCAATCAGTTGCAGCGCGAGACATTCGAGCATCCGGCACTCAATCAGCAGCTGTTCAAACTGCTCGGGAATTTCGGCGCGCACAGCCGGATTTATGTCCGTGCGGGACTGGCACCGTAGCCATCGCGGCCACACAAAAAACAATAAGAACAAGGAGGAACCCATGATCAACACTCGATTGCGCCTCACCGGCGTGGCACTTCCCGGTGTCGGCCTGGCAGGGCTGCTGCAACTCTGTGCGGTGGATGCGCTGCAGGCTGCGGAGTTCAGCGTGCTGGACAATCAGGTCAGCGGTTCGATCGACACGACGCTGTCCTATGGGCGTTTGTGGCGGGTGCAGGGCCGCGACAAGAACAACGACGACGTCAACACCAACGACGGCAATCGCAACTTCGACACCGGGCTGGTTTCCGAGGTGTACAAGATCACTTCCGAGCTGGAGGCCAACTACCAGAACTACGGGATGTTCCTGCGCGGCACGGCGTTCTACGACACCCAGTTGATGGACAAGCGCAACGATTACTACCGCAACAACAACCCGACGCAGCCGAGCCAGAGCTACCCGCAGGATGACCGCTTCACCAGCCAGACCCGCGACATCGCCGGCAGCCGGATCGAGATGCTCGACGCCTATGTCTACGGCAATTGGGACGTGGCGCAGATGCCGGTCACCGCGCGGGTCGGGCGTCAGGTGTTCAACTGGGGCGAGGGGATTTTCTATCGCGGCGGGGTCAACACCACCAACCCGGTGGACGCGGCGAAATACCGTTTGCCGGGCGCCGAGGTCAAGGAAGTGCTGATGCCGGTGGAGGCGGTGAGCTTCAACATCGGCCTTAGCGATTCGCTGACCCTGGAGAGCTTCTACCAGACCAACTGGAAGGAAACCCGCATCGACCCGGTCGGCACGTTCTACTCGCAGACTGACCTGTTCGCCGATGGCGGCAACACCGGTTACAACAACTTCAGCGGCACAGCGCTTGATACCCCGGTGCCGGGCTTCGGCAACGTCATCGGCCTGTACAGCGCATTGGGCAACAACCCGTTACTCGGCCCGGCGCTGAAAAGCACCGGCCTGTACGCCAACGGTGTGACCCCGGCCTACGGCAATACGCTGAAAGTGGCGTCGATCGGCAAGGACTACAACGCACGCAATGACGGCCAGTTCGGCTTCGCCTTCCGCTACATCGCCGAGGAACTCAACAGCACCGAGTTCGGCCTGTATCTGGTCAACTACCACGCCAAGGAGCCGACCATCGCCGCTGATCTGGGGGGCTACAAGGGCATCGACATGAATGCCCTGACCAACATGCTCTCCAGCGTCGCTGGCAGTCAGGCCGGGGCGCTGGCTAACGGTCTGGCGACGGCCGATGTGATGGGCAACATTCAGGCGCATCGGCGTTATGCCGAAGACATCCGCATGTATGGTTTCAGCTTCAACACCACTTTGGGTCAGGCTTCAGTATTCGGCGAGATCGCCTATCGACCGAACCTGCCGATCGGTGTCGCTGCCACCAACGATCTGATCGGCGACCTGGCCAACGGCGCCGCTGTGGCGGTGACCGGCAAACCCGTCAATGTCGGCGGGCAGATGGTCACCCTCGACAGGGAGATCAACAACGCCGAGCGCGTGGAAGCGTTCAACACCTCACTGGGCAGCATCTACAACTTCGGCCCGACGCTGTCGTTCGACTCGATGTTCGGCATCTTCGAACTGGCCTCCGAACACCTGCGCGGCAGCAGTCTGCAATACACCGCCTACGACGGCAGCACGCGCTATTACGCGGGTACCGGCAACACCTCTTATGTGTCCGGCGGTGATCGTGACGATCAGGTCAACCGCAATTCCTACAGCTACACAGTGATGTTCAACGGTACCTGGAACGACGTGTACGCCGGGGTCAACGTGTCGCCTTACGTCGTCTACAAGGACGACTTCAAGGGCAACAGCTATCAAGCCGGCAACACCATCGACGGGCGTAAGGCCTGCACCCTGGGGATCAAGGCCAACTACCAGAACAAGCTCGAAGCCGAGGTGCAATACACCAACTTCTGGGGCGGCGGGCAGAACAACGGGATTCGCGACCGCGACAACGTCGGGTTCAACCTCAAGTATTTCCTTTAAGGGACTACACGAGATTTCAGCAACACCTCATCCCCCCTGTGGGAGCGAGCCTGCTCGCGAAGAGGCAGGCACCTTCAACATTGATGTCGACTGATACACCGCTTTCGCGAGCAGGCTCGCTCCCACAGGTTTTTGTACTTTGGAGAAGATCATGTTTCACACTTCAAGCATGACCCGAATTTCGCTGGCGCTGGTTCTGGGCCTCACCGCCGGCAGCGCCCTCGCCGCCATCACCCCGCAACAAGCCGAACAACTGAAAACCACCCTCACGCCTATGGGCGCCGAGCGCGCCGGCAACGCCGCCGGCACCATTCCGGCCTGGACCGGCGGCATCACCCAGGCGCCCGCCGGCTACAAACCGGGCCAACATCACCCGGATCCATATGCGGCGGACAAGCCGTTGTTCACCATTACCAAGGCCAATCTCGACCAGTACAAGGCCCACCTCAGCCCCGGTCAGATTGCGCTGTTCAACAGCTACCCGGACACGTTCCAGATGCCGGTCTACCCGTCGCGTCGCTCGGGTTCGGCGCCGCAGTGGCTGTATGACAACACCCTGAAGAACGCGACCTCGGCCAAGCTGCTGGAGGGCGGCAGCGGATTCGCCGATGCCTACGGCGGCGTACCGTTCCCGGTGCCCAAGGACGGCATCGAAGTGCTGTGGAACCACATCACCCGTTATCGCGGAATCTACGTGGTACGTCGCGCATCCGAAGCGCCGGTGCAGCGCAACGGCAGCTTTGCGCTGGTGACCTCGCAGCAGGAAGCGCTGTTCAACTTCTACCGTCCGGGCGGGCAGTACGCCGACCTGAAAAACATCCTGTTCTACTACCTCGCCTTCGTGAAAAGTCCGGCGCGACTGGCCGGTGGCGCGGCGCTGGTGCACGAGATGCTCGATCAGCTCAAGGACCCGCGCCAGGCCTGGGTCTATGACGCCGGGCAACGCCGCGTGCGTCGTGCGCCGAACCTGGCATATGACACGCCTATTGCCTCATCCGATGGCCTGCGCACGGCAGACGATACCGACCTGTTCAACGGCGCGCCGGACCGCTACGACTGGAAGCTCAAGGGCAAGCAGGAAATCTACATCCCTTACAACAATTACAAGGTCGGCAGCCCCGACGTGAAGTACGCGCAACTGTTGACCCCGGGCCACCTCAACCCGCAATTCACCCGCTACGAGCTGCACCGCGTGTGGGTGGTCGAAGGCAACCTCAAACCGGGTGCGCGACATGTCTATTCCAAACGCGTGCTGTTCCTCGACGAGGACAGTTGGGGTGCGGCGCTGGTCGATCAATACGATGGGCGAGGGGAGCTGTGGCGGGTGTCGATGGCCTACCTGAAAAACTTCTACGATCTGCCGACCACCTGGAGCGCACTGGACGTGTTCCACGACCTGCAGGCCCGCCGTTACTACGTGCAGAACCTCGACAACGAAGAAGCCTCCACCGTGGACTTCTCGCAACCGGTGCCGGAAGACGCGTATTTCATGCCCTCGGCGTTGCGCCAGCGCGGGACTCGCTAAGGGGCACCGGACTGCTGATCGAACGCAATCCCTGTAGGAGCTGCCGCAGGCTGCGATCTTTTGACTTTGATTTTAAAAACAAGATCAAAAGATAGCAGCCTGCGGCAGCTCCTACACAAGGCGGGTTGTCTGGGACATCAGTGTGATTGGGCTGACGCCATCGCGAGCAGGCTCGCTCCTACAGGGGATTGGCGTTGTTCACATGATCCGTGATCAACGCCGTACCTGTAGGAGCGAGCCTGCTCGCGAATCGATCTTTCGTTCAGCTCAGAGGTGAAGATCAGACGCGGAAGTGGCTAACCATCTGCTGCAGCTGGCCACCCAGGCGTGCCAGTTCAACGCTGGACGCTGCAGTCTCGTCGCTGGCCGCGGCGGTCTGTTCCGACACGTCGCGCACGTTGATGATGCTGCGGCTGATTTCTTCGGCCACGGCGCTTTGCTGTTCGGCCGCGGCGGCGATCTGCTGGTTCATCGACTGGATATTCGACACCGTGCGGGTGATGTTCTCCAGGGAGTCGCCAGCCTTGCGGGTCAGGGCCACGCTGCTGTCGGTCAGGGCGCGGCTGTTGTTCATCACCGCCGCCACTTGCTGGGTGCCGTTCTGCAGACCGGCGACCAGACCTTCGATTTCTTCGGTGGATTTCTGCGTGCGCTGGGCCAGACCACGGACTTCGTCGGCGACCACGGCAAACCCACGCCCGGCTTCACCGGCACGCGCCGCTTCAATCGCGGCGTTGAGCGCGAGCAGGTTGGTCTGTTCGGCCACGGCTTTGATCACGTCCATGACGCTGCCGATCTTGTCGCTTTCCTGTTGCAGCACGCTCATGGCTTCGGTGGAGCGCACCACTTCGCTGGCCAGACGCTCGATCTGCGCGATGGCTTCATTCACCACCTTGTCGCCTTCACGGGCTTCGCCGTCAGCGGCGGCTGCGGCTTGCGAGGCTTCTTCGGCGTTGCGTGCGACTTCCTGCACGGTGGCGGTCATCTCGTGCATGGCGGTGGCCACCTGGTCGGTCTCGACCTTCTGGCTGTTGACACCGGCGCTGGTCTGCTCGGTCACGGCCGAGAGTTCTTCGGCGGCGCTGGCGATCTGGGTGACGCCGTCGCGGATGCCGCTGATCAGGTCGCGCAGGGTCACGCCCATGCGCGCAATGCCTTGCTGCAGCACGCCAAGTTCGTCGCGGCGGGTGACCGTGACGTTCTGGGTCAGGTCGCCGCTGGCAATGCGCTCGACCACGGCCAGGGTTTCCTGCAACGGACGGGTGATCTGACGGGTGATGATCACCGCGGCAATCACACCGACCAACAGCGCCAGCAGGGTGCTGATCAGCTGGAAGGTACGCGCCTGGGCGCTTTCGATGTCACGGCGGTCGAGCTGGATCTGGTACAGCTGCTCGCTGGTGTTGACGATCGCGGTGCCCTGATCGGTCATCTCCTTACGCGCCTGCACCGCTTCGCTGTTGGCGTTCTTGTACGCCTGCAACGCGCTGCGGTAGTTGGCCAAAGCGGTTTCCAGCTGACGCAGGGCGTCTTGCTGGGTGGCGGCGAAATGCACGTTCAGTTGCTTGAGGCTGGCGATTGCTGCGTCCAGTTGGCCGACGGCTTTCTGCTCGGTTTCGGCGTTGGTGGTGGCGGTGTAGCCGCGCACTTCATAGCGCGCCAGGATGAACGCTTCCTTGGCCTGGGTGATGGCCTGGAACTGCTCGAAGCGCTGCTCGCTCATGTCCATTTGCTGCACGCGCTTGCTGATCGTTTCGATCAGGTTGTAAGCGGTGTCGGCGTTAGTGCCCATCACGTCGCGGGCGCTGTTGCCGGTGCGGTAGGCGTTGCGCATCTTGTTCAGCGAGGTCTGGTATTCGGCGATAGTCGCGGCCTGCTCTTTCAGCAGTTTGACGTTTTCCGGGCTCTTGAACTTGTTGATCAGCGCCTGTTGTTGCGCGGCGAAGCTTTCGAGGGTGGTTTGTACATTCTGCGCGGCGGTTTCGTCGCCGTTGGTCAGCATGTATTGCAGGCGGACCACGCGCAGCTTGGTCAGACCGGCATTGAGCTGGGTGATGTCGCTCATCCAGTTGCTGCGGTCAATCAGGCCGCCGAGGCTGGTCCAGCCCGTCAGGGCCAGCACGCAGGTCAGGGCCAGGACCAGGCCGAAGCCCAGGCCCAATTTCATGTTCACGCTGATGTTGCCGAACCAGCTATTCATCACAATTCCTCCAGGAACGTAGAGCTACTTGATCGTCGGTCAGGCTGGAAGATTGTTGTTTTTTTGAGCCAGCAAGGGTGTTAGCAGGTCTGTATCGGCCGCAAACACGAGAGCTGAAAGGTTTTTGTCCGACGGAATTTGTAACAAGGGCGCTTCAAGACTTTTTTCACATGCGTTTCACTCGTCACTTACGCCCGTCTCTCTACCCTCGCCGCATCGAATTGACTGTGATGGATGCCGACGAGGCGGCCCGATGTGGAATTGAGACTGAGTCTGTTCGGCGTCAAACGCTCGATTTCTCTGAGCGGACTGGCCCGCTATCGCAATACCTGGGTGGTGCTCGCCGCGTTGCTGCTGGTGATCCCGCTTACCTTGTGGCTGCTCGCCCCGGCGGCGGTGCCGGACCTGGCCCATGGCAATGTGTCCGGCGACCGTGCACTGGCGGCCGGATGGGCCAAGGGCGACATGATTGTGCTGGTGCGTCACGTCGAGCGCTGTGATCACTCGCCGGCGCCGTGCCTGAGTGGCGACGACGGCATCACCGACCGCTCGCGTAGTGTTGCGGTCGGTGTCGGTGCACAGTTTGAACATCTGGGCCTGAATAACGCCGACATCTACAACAGCCCGATGCTGCGCACCGTGCAGACCGCCAGTTACATGTTCAACCGCGCGGCCAGCGGCGAAGATTGGCTAATCAGCTGCAAGGGCCACATCCTGCAGGAAGCGCTGGCGCACAAGCTTGCGGGGCGCAACCTGATCCTGGTGACCCACAGCGAATGCATGGCGGAGCTGGAAAAGGACTTGAATACACCGATTTCTGACCCTGGCTACGGTTCCTCACTGTTTGTGTCTGCCGCAAACAAAGCGGACCCGCGGGTGCTTGGCTTCATCGAAGCCTCCGACTGGCACTCAGTGAGCACCCGATGAACCGACGTTTGCCAAGCGGCAGCGCAAACAAAACCCGCCAGTGACGGCGGGTTTTTTATTGTCTGGCGGAGGGTCGTCAGTAGCCGACGAAGTAGTACGCCTGACGCCCAACCATCATGGTCTTGAGCACTTTGAGCGGTGCGGCGGGTTCGCTGTCTGCCGAGATCACCGCGACGTTCGAGGGGGAAGCGCTGAGGAAGTCGTGCAGTTGCGCGTCAGTATCCAGCCCCTTGAGCACGCGTTGCGTGTAGAACACGCTGGCGCCGCCGACCCGTTCATTGGCCTGGAACAGTGCGACCCGCTGACCGTTGGCCTGCAAGCTCTGAATGTGTTCGGTCAAAGGCAGGAACGACAACTCCTTGTCGGCGTTGGGCAGTGCCCACTGCGCGGCGCCGAGGTAGCTGGCGATCACCACCGTGAGCAATCCTGCGGCAATCGCCTGACGATGGCGGGCGACTTTTCCGATGAAGCGGTCTGCGTTTTCACGCGCCTGCAAGCGCTCGAACAACACGCGTGCGTACTCAGCGGCGATCACCGCCGCCGCCGGGGTCATCGACATCAGGTACACCGTGCGCTTGCTCGAGGCCAGGGTCAGCATGATGAACTGCGCGACGATCCACAGGCTGAAAAACAGCAGATAGCGGTTGGCCTTCAGCTCCTTGCGGAAATGCCACAGCCCCAGGTACACCAGAATGTTCCACGGCAGGAACGCTTCCGGGAGTTTGGCGAGGTAGTAATAGAACGGCTCGTAATGCCCGGCCTCGACGAACGAGCCGCTGAAGCGACCGACGCTGTTGGTCAGCAGCACTTCAGCGACAGCGTGCGAACCACCGCGCTGATAGAGCACGGCGAGCCAGATCAGCAACGGAATCAGACCTACAAGCGTGAGCAGGCCGGGACGCAGCCAGGCGCCGACCTTCAGGCGTTTGTCGATCAGGTTGTCGGCCAGCAGGTAGGCGAAAATCACCAACCCCGGCATCGCCAGTCCCAGCACGCCCTTGCTCAAAGTGGCGACGGCGATGCCGACGATAAACAGCAGCGAGTTAGCCGCGTTCGGTCCACGTTGCGCCTGAAAGAACGCCAGCAGCGCCGTGGTCACGCCGAGCGCCAGCAGCGCATCTTCGCCGACCCCGCGCACGTTGCTCCAGTAGCTGGCCATGGTCGCCAGCAGAATCCCCGCCGTCCACGCGACCGCTTTTGGCCGGCCGAAGCGGCGCAGCATGCCGTACAGCAGCATCACGCTGAGCAACCCGGCCACCGCCGACGCCAGTCGCACTGCCCATGGCGAAACACCGAACACGCGCATGGCGCCGGCGTCCAGCCACAGGCTCAGCGGTGGCTTTTCCAGAAACGGTTCGCCGAACAGGCGCGGCGTCACCCAGTCATCGTCCAGATGCATCTCCATGGCGATCCCGGCGACCCGGGCCTCGGTAGAGCCTTGCAACTGGTGGTTACCCAAAGCGAAAAAAAACAGCAGGGCGGCGAGTAGAAACAGTGAAGTGGCGGCACGCGGCATGGATTTCAGGCAACCGGAAAGGGCAGGAGCCTTGAGCATACTTCGCCAATGCTTAACAAATTGTGAAACTCACGCCAGTTGACGCGACCAACGCTTCTCCGGCGTTTCAAACAGCGGATTGACCAGCGCCGTCAGCACATGGTCCTGCCAGCGCCCGGCGATATTCAGGTACGCCTTGGCGTAGCCCTCGCGTTCGAAACCCAGGCGCTCCAGCAATCGCGCGCTGCGTTCGTTGCCGGGCATGTAGTTGGCCATGATCCGGTGCAGGTTCTGCGTATCGAACATGTAGCCGATGCCAGCCTCCAGGCCTTCCTGCATCAAACCCTGACCCTGATGCGCGTGGTCAATGTGATAACCCAGATAGCACGCCTGAAACGCGCCGCGAATGATCCCGCTGAAATTGCACGCGCCGATCATCTGTTGGCCATCCGGCGTCAGCAGGGCGAAATGCATCGCCAGCCCGGCCTCGAAAGCACTGGCCTGAACTTCAAGGCGTCGACGAATCTGTTCGGTAGAAAAGTATTCGGTGGTGCGAATCGGCGACCAGGGGGCGAGATGGCGCTGGTTGCGTGCATAGAAGTCACTTTCCAGCTCGGCCTGTTCCGGGGCGAGGATGGCGAGCGTCAGGCGTTGGCAGGGCAGGCTCAGCAGTGACATCGGGCGCTCCGGTTGGCAGGATCGAGGGACAGGATTGCCTAGGAGATGGAAAAAAACAAACCGCGCTGGCGCTCTGTAAATTTCTTTGGTTGAGTGCACAGGGTTATCGACTGCGGCATTTCCGGGATTGGAGGAACAAGCAATGGAATTTGCATTGACGGTGAACGGGTTGGCGCTGCGTGTTCGGGCGCCGGACCCAGCGCTGGTCGCTCCGGTGCGGGAGGCGCTGAACGCCAGTTACCACGAGCATGCGCCTTTTCTCGAGTGGGCGGTTGAACACACCAGTGAGGAGCGGGCGCTTTCGTCCATGCTGCAAGCGCGGGCTGATTTCGCCAGCGAGACCGGTGAGCGGCGCTTATTCATCGTGACTGAAGACGAACAAGCCGTCGTTGGCTGCATCGGCCTCGTGCCGCGTCGACGCAAGCGTTATGTCGTCGGTTATTGGGCCAACAGCGCGTTTGCCGGCAAGGGCTACATGCGCGAAGTACTGCAGCAACTGGTCAGGCGCCTGCCGGAGTTCACCTTTTACCTGACCACATCGTCGGCCAACGCTCGCAGTCAGCGTCTGGCTGAAGCGGCGGCGTTTGCGCTGATCAGGGTTCACCCACAGGCGCGGCAATCGCAGCAGCACGGCGTGCAGGACACTTGGGTGTATCGCTTCGGCAGCAAACGCCAGGCAAAAAAAAGCCCGCGGGAGAGCGCGGGCGAACCGTAGTTTCTTGAATGAGCGAGCGGACTGTACCGTGTTGATCGAGCCTGAGCAGTGAAGAAAAATTCATCTCGGCAGCGACCGCTCTGCAATGCCTCAGGGCAGATGATCCGCGGCGAAATCGGCTTCCGGGTCGGCCGTAACGAGCCAGGTCATTTCAGAATTCCGTGACCTTGTCCTCGCGCAAAATCCACCCGGCTTCACCCGCCACCAACTTGTACTGAACCTGACGCATCTTCCCAGTACGCCCGGCGCCAGCGTCGGCACTGTCATACACCGGGAAACGTTGCACCAGGGTGCTTTCCACCACCGCAAACGAGTCCTCGCCCTGATAGCCCGACGCGGTCTTCGGGTTGTCGCTGACCGGAGGCAAGTAGATTGCGCTCAGGGATTTCTTGTTGTTGGCTGAATAGGCGATCAGTTCGCCCGGCATGCCGCGCCCGGGCGAGCGGGTAAAAACGTAGAGTTCGGGGGAGCCGTCGTTATTGATGTCGGCGACTTCGGCGCGTACCACATCACCCGTTAGCGCCTGGCTGATGACCGTGTTGTCGATCTCCAGCCCTTTGGGAGCGATGCGCAGCGTCGGTTTGCCATCGACCTGCTCGGTGCTGACGTGAAAAGCGATGCCGTGCAATTCCAGCGTCTGATCGAATGGCTGCTGCCGGCTGATGGCATCGCCATTGACCAGCCTCAGCGACAACTGATAGTTGGCCACTTCATTACGCCGGGCGGCGTTGCGCATGAGGTAGACCTGAACCGTGTACTCGCCATCGCCGGGCAGTGGGCCGAGAAAGTGATTGCCCATGATCGAGCCGTTGAACAGCGCGTAATCCGCACCCTTGGCGAGGATGTTGAAGTAAGCGGAGGTGTTGGACGGTTTGAAGTCGACGGTCAGTATCTGGCCGGCTTTGGCGTTGAATGTGTACTGCGCGGTCTGGTCACCCTTGATCGACTGTTTGCGCTGGATGCTGTCGGCACTGGTTGTGAACGCGATCGGCTCGACGCGCACGGTGGGGGCGTCGGCCGCATGGACGGACAAGGAAATCAGCGCGGCCAGCGCTACGACAATCCAGCTCTTCATCTTCAACTCCATTGCATCTCGATGTTCGCAGCATAGAGCCTGCTTCGAGTGCCCGCCCAGAGATTGCGCGGATTAAATGTTGCTGGATTTGAGCACGTGCCAGAGTTGATGTTCGCTGACACGAATCAGCTGTTCACATAATTCTCACCTGAGTTTTGCGATGATGGGCGTCGGTATTCCATCGGCCCGAGCGAGTGATCCCGGCATGAATGTGAGCGTTCTCCACGCATTGATTGCGGCGGCGCTGTTTGGCGCCAGTACGCCCCTTGCCAAACTGTTGGGGGTACAGGTTTCGCCGATTCTGCTGGCCGGGTTGCTCTATCTCGGTAGCGGTCTGGGCTTGACCGCCCTGCGTTTTGTCCGCGATCGTGGCTGGAAGCCTTCCGGGCTCGGCACCGGTGAATGGCCATGGCTGCTCGGCGCCATCGGCTTCGGCGGAGTGCTGGCGCCGGTGGCGCTGATGTTCGGTCTGACCCGAACGTCCGGCGCGAGCGCGTCACTGATGCTCAACCTCGAATCCGTGCTCACGGCGCTGCTGGCGTGGGTGGTGTTCAAGGAAAATGCCGACCGACGAATCGTGATCGGCATGCTCGCCATCGTCGCCGGCGGTGTCGTGCTGTCCTGGCCGCAAGAGACCGTTTCGGCGCAAGACTGGACCGGCCCGTTGGCCGTCGCTTTCGCCTGCTTTTGCTGGGCCATCGACAACAACCTGACCCGTAAAGTCTCGGCTTCGGACGCACTGTTCATCGCCGGCAGCAAAGGCCTCGTGGCCGGTTTGGTCAACTGCACACTGGCCCTGTTCATCGGCACCCAACTACCCGTCGCCACCTCGCTGGTGCCGATCATGCTGGTCGGCTTTCTCGGCTACGGCGTCAGCCTGGTAATGTTCGTCCTCGCCCTGCGCGGCCTCGGCAGCGCACGCACCGGCGCCTACTTTTCCACCGCACCGTTTCTCGGCGCAGGCATCTCGATTCTGCTGCTCGGCGAGTCGATATCGCTGATGTTTCTGCTCGCAGCGGCGTTAATGGCCGTGGGGGTATGGATTCATCTGATGGAAAACCATGTTCATGAGCATCAGCACGAACCGCTTGAGCATGATCATCGGCATACACACGATGAGCATCATCAACATACGCATGGTTTTGACTGGGATGGGGCGGAGCCGCATAGCCATCCGCATGTGCATACGCCGATGCGGCACAGTCATGCGCATTTTCCGGATGTGCATCATCGGCATGGGCATTGATTGAAACTCTGAAGTCTGTCGATTGATGTCATTGTGATATCGTCGCTGTCGATTTCTTCAGTCTTTCACTCGAGTCATTCCATGAAACCAATTTTCCTGTTGTTGCCCATTGCGGCCCTTTTTTCTGCTTTCAGCGTTGCCGCTGCACCTTCGCCGGTGGCGTCGTTTGCCGCTTGTGACGATCACTCCCTGGCAGTCGTGCAATCACCTTTGTTCAAGGATCTGGTGCCGAGCACGGTCGAAAATGGCCAGATCAAATTGTCCGGCGGCACCAAGAGCGATATGGGGCAGCGCTGGATGTTCGCCAAGCCGGTCGAAATTGACGGCATGTCGTTGACCGGCTTCTACGCCGAAGATACAGACCTGATGGGCACTCGCATCATCAGTTGGGGGTTCTACGCCAAACAGACGCCGAATGAACTCCACACCCAGTTGGAAAAAGCGGGCGGGCCGCGTATGGACATGTCGCAGGGACTCTACGCACGCGCGGAAATCTGGTCCCACGGCAAATCCAACTGGCAGCCGGAAGACCCATCCGCAACGGCGGGCAAGCTGGTTGTCGACAGTGCCGAGCGCGTGTTCCTGATCGAGCCTGCTCCGCAAGAGCTGACGACTGGCAGCAAGGGGATGTTTACCTGCTCGATTCAAGGCAAGGTCAATGAGGCTATGCTCAAATCCAGCCGCCCGGATTTGCTCAGCGCGGTTCATTGATTTTGATGAATGCGGGTACGAAAAAGGACGACATCGTGTCGTCCTTTTTTGTGAGTAGGCAGAGCATTGCCGGGGTTATCGAGTTCGATCGCTTGCAGGCTGTGGGCTTGTGTGGCCGGTTTGGCTGATGTCCAGATGCGACAAAGCCCGCACAAGGCGGGCTTTGTCGTCGAGAGTTGGTGGAGCCGGGGGGATTTGAACCCCCGTCCGCCAGTGCTCCGCTGTCGGTACTACATGCGTAGCCGTGTCTATTAAGTTAACCCTCAGCGACCCGACGGGCAGGGTGCTTTGGGCGAGTTGTGTAAGTTTTAGCCGCTTCGTCCACAACGTACTGCACGGCGATTCTGTTCTATATGACAATCATTTCGGGTTTACAGACATCCCCTGATGATTGCTGGGCCCGAAGGCACCAGGAGTGCATGTCAGCTGCAATTAAGCAGCGAGAGCAGCACCGTATTGGTCGTCATTGGCAACTATAAGAAGTTGCAACAGTGGATTTACGACTTCTGTTACCAAGTCGGCATGCACCTAAAGTTTCGTCACCGGCGTCGAATCCTAATCGGCCCCGAACTCATTGCCTCGTACATCAGGTGAGGCAACAAGCCTGCGCAGTGTACGCCAAACGGCCGGCGAGGCCAACCCGAAGGTTGGCCTCGTGGCATATCAATTGCGCGTTGGATTGCGGATTTGCATTTTGGTTATCAAGGAAGAGGTGACCTCAACGCAATCCTTGTCATTGCCGGCCGCCTGCGCGTCTTCAGCTTTTTTCTGCGCTTCCTTGACGTTGTTCATGGACGTCTCGGGAATTGACGGCTGACTGGTAACGAAGTCTTTGATGGTTTGAAGATTCCCGGCACAAAGGTCTTTGTCTGCCGCAAACACCGGCGACGTCAGCAGGGCACCAGCGATGAACAATCCAGCAATTGCAGAATGCTTCATGGGTATCTCCTTGAACGGTTGGTCTCGGTGCTGCCGGACGGTCTGGCGGCGATGCCGAGGTCGTAACAGGCCGTGTATGGTAGTGGGCCTGTTCAATCGACCGCGGCCGCACGCAGGAATTCGGTTTTTTTTACATCGTGGCCCGTCAACCCGAACCGCGCTGCATCACGCCACCTGAAGACTGGTCGTCCCGAGGTTTATTTCTTGGTATCACCCGTCGAGTTCTGGATTACCAGAAGGGTTTGCTGGGTTTCCGCCAGGCAGTCGTCGATCCTGCCCTGAGCCTTGAGGGCCTGGGCTTTGCTGACGCTTGCCGAGACGCGCGAATTCAGATCCGGCGACGTCTGATATTGCGTCTTGGCGCTTTCGATCTTTTGCAGATTCGCCTCGCACAAGTCGGCAGGTTTGCCATCGGCGAACGAAGTAGAAGCCATCATCGAGGCAGTAACGAACAGACCAAACAGTACAGAATGCTTCATGAGTATCTCCTTGCACTGAGGAATCCAGACTCTCGCTGACCGTCAGAGCAGGCCAGCGAAAGGAGGAAAAGCCCCGCGTGTTCGGGGCTTGTTCTGTGGACTACCGCCTCGCTCAAGGGTTCTAACTTTCTTTTAGCAGGCCTTCGCTCGAGTGACCCGATCCACCAGATAGACCAGTCCGTGATAGTCGATGCCGCCGTGCTGCGTCAGGCCGATCTCACAGGTGCGGCTGGTGGAAATGCCTTCGCTGCAATGCTGCACCGCGTCCTTGAGTGTGCGCAGCGAGTGGCTGTTCAGCTCCGGCGTGGTGAAACCCTTATCACCGGCAAACCCGCAACAATGGATGCCTTCCGGGATCACCACGGTTTTGCTGCATTTGCGTGCCAGTTCGATCAGCGCCTGGCTTTCGCCCAGATGCTGCGTGCTGCAGGTCACATGAACTGCAATCGGTGCTTCTTGCGGGGTGAACTCCAGTCGATCGAGAAGATGCGTACGGATGAAGCGCACCGGGTCATACAGATCCAGGCGAACATTTCCCACGTCCTGCACCAGGCGCAAGGTGCACGGGCTGGTGTCGCAATAGATCGGATCGAGTCCACCGCGACTGGCGTGCAGCAGCGCGCTGATCAATTCCTGACGCTTGTGCTCGGCCTGTTCGGCATAGCCTTTGGAAGCAAACGGCTGACCGCAGCAGAGGTTGTCCTGATTGTCCGGGAACACCACTTGGTAACCGGCCTTTTCCAGCAGGCCACGGGTCTTGTCGTACAGCGACATCTGCTCTTTGTCGCCGGCTGCCGGGCCCATCACCCGTGAAACACAGGCGGCCAGATACACAACGCGTGGGCGTTCGTCGGACACGCTCGGGCTGAAGCGAATGGCTTTTTCCGGTTGCGGCATCGCGTTGGTCCACAGCGGCACCTGCCCCTTGGACAAAAGCGTCAGGGTTGCCGACAGCTTCGCCAGGCGCGTTGCGCCAAGCAACATCCGTGCGCCGTTGGCCACGTGCAGGGTGAAGCGTGCGCCTTGCAGGGTCTTGGCGAAATTTCCTTCGATCCAGTCAGCGGTTTTCTGATGCGTGGCGTTACGGGCGCGGAGCTTTTTCACCAGTTCGCCGGTATTGATGCCTACGGGGCAACGCTGCGCGCACAAGCCTGTCGCGGCACAGGTTTCAATGCCTTGGTACTCGTAGGCTTGTTCCAGCTCGGTGGTGTCAACGCCGGCGCGTTTCTTCGCCTGAATGTCACGCCAGATCACGATGCGCTGGCGCGGGCTGAGGGTCAGACCTTTCGACGGGCAGACCGGTTCGCAGAAGCCGCACTCGATGCATTTATCGACAATCTCGTCAGCCGCCGGCAGCGGCTTGAGGTGCTTGAGGTGGATCTGCGGATCTTCGCTGAGCACCACGTCGGGGTTGAGGATGCCGTTGGGGTCGAGCAGACGTTTGAGCTGCCACATCAACTGATAGGCATCGCTGCCCCATTCCAGCTCAACGAACGGCGCCATGTTGCGCCCGGTGCCGTGTTCGGCCTTGAGCGAACCGCCGAATTCCACCGCCACCAGTTGCGCCACGTCGTCCATGAACGCCTGATAGCGTGCGACTTCTTCCGCACTGTTGAAGCCTTGGGTGAAGACGAAGTGCAGATTGCCTTCCAGAGCGTGTCCGAAAAGGATCGCTTCGTCGTAGGCGTGTTTGTCGAACAGCGCGATCAGGCGATTGACGCCGATGGCCAGTTGCTCGACCGGGAAGGTCACGTCTTCGATGATCACCGTGGTGCCGGTTTTGCGCACGGCGCCGACGGCGGGGAAGGTGTCCTTGCGGATGGCCCAGAGTTTGGCGTTCTCGGCCGGGTCTTCAGTGAAATCGACCTGTTTTTCCACCGGGAAAAGGGTCAGCGAAGCCATGATTTGCTCCAGTTGTTCCTGCAGCAAAGTGGAAGAGGCGGCGCGGGATTCGATCAGCAGCGCGCAGGCATTATTCGACAGCTGCTGTACGAAATCCGGCATGCCCGGTTTGTCCTGCACCGAGCGCAGGCTGCGTCGATCGAGCAGTTCTACGGCTGACACCGGTTGGCTTTTCAGCACGGTGACCGCGTTGCAGCAGGTTTCCACATCCGGGAACACGATCAGCGCCGACGCCTTGTTCGGATGGTCGATCACCGTGTCATAGGTCACCGCGCTGATGAAGCCAAGGGTGCCTTCGGAACCGACCAGCAAGTGGCTCAAGATATCCACAGGCTCGTCGAAATCCACCAGGGCGTTGAGTGACAGGCCGGTGGTATTTTTCAGACGATATTTGTGGCGGATTCGCGCAGCCAGTTCTGCATTGGCGCGGGTCTCGCGGCCCAATGTCGCCAGGCGCTCCAGCAGATCCCCGTGGCTGACGCGGAAAGCGGCGACGCTGGCGGCGTCTTCGGTGTCGAGACGGGTGCCGTCGGCGAGTACCAGACGGATCCCGGCCAGTGTGTGATAGGTGTTTTGCGCGGTGCCGCAGCACATGCCGCTGGCGTTGTTGGCGACGATGCCGCCGATCTTGCAAGCGTTGATCGACGCCGGGTCCGGGCCGATCTTGCGCCCGAATGGTGCCAGCCACGCGTTGGCCTGTGCGCCAATCACGCCCGGTTGCAGGCGAATCTGCATGCCTTGGCCGCGAATCTCGCGAGCGTTCCAGTTATCCCCCAGCACAATCAGCACCGAATCGCTGATCGCCTGCCCGGAAAGGCTGGTGCCGGCGGCGCGGAAGGTCACCGGAACCTGATCGCGCTGGGCCAGTTTCAATAGCGCCACCACTTCATCTTCGGACTCGACGCGGATCACCAGTTTGGGAATCAGCCGATAAAAACTGGCGTCGGTGCCGAAGGCCAATGTCGACAGCGGATCGTCGAAGCGGCGATCCGCTGGGATCAGTTGCTGCGCATCGCGCAGGAAATTCACCGGAAGCGTCATTGGTCCTCCAGGATCAGTACCACCAAATCTTTCGGGCCGTGGGCGCCGTAGGCCAGCACTTGTTCGATGTCGGCGGTTTTCGACGGTCCGGACACCAGCAGCGCATTGGTCGGCATGCCTTGGGCCCACTCGAATTCCTGTTGCACCTGATAGAAGTTGTCGCGGATTTCGCTGGCCTTGAGCAGCGCGAAATGCACCGGCGGCACCAGGCTCATCAGTCGCGGTTCTTCACGGGTGGGCCAGAGGATCAGGCTGCCGGTGGCGGCGATGGCACCGAGGGTGCCAGTGAGGCTGGCCGGGGTGTCGTTGAACAGCTCGGCTTTCCATTCTTCCATCGGCCGGTTGTAGGATTTCAGCGTCGGCAGATCAGGATTATTCGCCCAATGTTGTGTGATGCGCTGCCCGTGGGGCGTAGTCGGTGCGATCAGCAGGCTTGGCAACTGACGGTCACGCAGTAACTGCGCGAGCAGCGTCGGCCAGTCTGCGCCGGTAGTCAGATGGATCTCGGTGTGGACCGCTTCCATCAGTTTTCGCAGTTGCGGGATGCGTTGCTCGGCGCTGTAGGTGTAAGGCTGGGTCACCAGATCGACGTCGAAGTCGTCGGCAATCGGTGTGGTGCCGGTCAGACTTTTCCGTAGCTTGGCGAGGATATTTTGCTTGGCGCTCATCAGCGATCTCCCTGTTTGCCCAGATGCTCGCGGGCCATGTCGTGCAGTGAGCGGGCGGCGGGTTTTGGTGCGCTGTGGTTTTGTGTCCACGGGCCGACATTGCTCGGCGTTAACGCACGCAGGCGCGTGGCGAAGAACCCGAACAGCCGATACAGCGTCGGCGAGCTGTTGAGTTTCGCCCAGGCGTTCCAGATGAAGCGTTCCTTGCGCGAATACTTGCTGCCCTGGCCTCGCATCACTTGGTGTGGAGCGTCCGGGGCTTTGACGTTTTCTTCGCGCAATCGCCGCAGCAGGGCAGGGATCGGAATTTTCACCGGGCACACTTCACCGCAGGCACCGCACAACGACGAAGCGCTCGGGTGATCCGGGACTTTCGCCAGACCGACCATGTGCGGCGTGATGATTTTGCCGATCGGTCCCGGGTACACCTCGCCATAGGTGTGACCACCGACGCGGGTGTAGACCGGGCAATGGTTCATGCAGGCACCGCAGCGGATGCAGTTGAGGGTCTGGCGCAGTTCGCTGTCGGCGAAGGCCTGGCTGCGACCGTTATCGAGCAGCACCAGATGCACTTCCAGCGGGCCGTCGAGTTCATGTTCCTTGCGCGGGCCGGAGATCATGTTGACGTAAGTGGTGATCGGAATGCCCAGCGCCGAGCGGGTCAGCAGCGACAACAGCGGCACCACGTCGCGCAGGTTTTCCACGACCTTTTCGATGCCGGTGACGGCGATGTGCACCGGCGGCACGGTGGTGGTCATGCGCCCGTTGCCTTCGTTTTCCACCAGCAGCAGGGTGCCGGTTTCGGCCACGGCGAAGTTGACGCCGGAAACGCCGATGTCCGCTTCGAAGAATTTCTGCCGCAGGACTCTGCGACCGATCTGAATGAGTTGGTCAACGTCCTTGGTGTACTCCACGCCAAGTTTGTCGTGGAACAAGGACGCGACCTGACCGGCATTCTTGTGGATCGCCGGCATAATGATGTGTGAAGGCTTCTCGTGGTCGAGCTGGACGATGTATTCCCCCATGTCGGACTCCAGGCATTCAACACCTTGAGCCTCGAGGAAATGGTTCATCTCCATCTCTTCGCTGACCATCGATTTGCCCTTGATCACTTGCCGCGCCTCGTGAGCGCGGATGATCGAAAGGACGATGCCATTGGCCTCGTCCACCGTTTCCGCCCAGTGCACTGTCACACCGTTGCGGGTCAGGTTCTGTTCCAGTTGCTCGAGCAGGTCCGGCAACTTGGAGAGCGCACGCGCCCTGATCGAGTTGCCCAGGGCGCGCAAGTGTTCTCTTTCGTGGGCATCGCTGAAAGCCGCTGCCCGCTTGGTCATCAATGAATCCATCGCAGTACGGAAGTTGTTCCGTAACTGCTGATCACCCAAGGCGTTGTGCGCCCGCGTGCGGAAATCTTCTTCTATGGCAACCGTAGGAATAATCGTCGAGGTGCTCATTGCGCACCTCCGGTTCGTTGCCAGAGGAAGCTGGCGAGATGTTGCCCGCGCAGCGCTTCTTTTTGTTTCTCCAATGCGCCGTTGATGTTCATCAAACAGCCACAGTCGGCGCTCAACACTTTGTGCGCGCCGGAATCCTTCAACGCCCGGGTCTTGTCCGCCACCATCGCGCCGGAAATGTCTGGCATACGGACGCTGAATGTCCCACCGAAGCCACAGCATTCGCTTTCGTGGTCGTGGTTGACCCGTTCCACGTTGCTCAACTGCGCCAACAACTCGCGGCCGTGCAGGTGGGTGTTCATTTCGCGCCGTGCCGAACACGAGGTGTGCAGCGCGACTTTGACCGGCTCGCCGCTGTCCTTGAGCTGCACCTTACAGACGAACAGCAGGAACTCGGCCAGCTCATAGGTGCGGGCCGCGAGGGCCTGCACCTGTTTCAACGTTTGCGGCTCGTCCTTGAACAAGTCGGCGTAATGCTCGCGCAACATGCCCGCGCAGGAACCCGACGGCACCACCACCGGATAATCCCCGGCAAACAGCGCCAGTTGCGCGCGCGCCACCGTCCGCGCCTGCTCGGTGTAACCCGAGGTGTAGGCCGGTTGCCCGCAGCAGCTCTGCCCTTGCGGGTACTCGACCTTGATCCCTTCACGCTCGAGCAAGTGGATCGCGTCCATCCCGGCTTCGGGGTAGAACAGGTCGACCACGCAGGTGCCGAACAGATAGACCCGCGACGGTTTCTCGCTGGGGTACTGCCGAGGTTCGGGCAGTGGCGGTGCGACGCGGGTGGCGTTGGGCACAGCGTTGTAAAAAAGCTCGCTCATCAGGCGTGTCTCCGGGTGGGCCCGGTTATCCGTCTGTTGAGACTGCTGAATATAAAGAGCCTTGCTTTCAGCAGCCTTACAGACCGGGGTGTGAATTGCTGACGCCGGAATCACCAGCCGGCGTCGGTTATTTCCGTTTTGTTTATAGGTTTAGTGCACCAGCATGCCGGTGAACCAGTAGGCCTGGGCCAGAGTGATCAGGCCGACAATCGTGGCAAAGAATAGGCTGTGCTTGAGAGTGAAGCGGAACAGATCCGATTCCTTACCCACCAGCCCGGTCGCGGCGCAGGCCACGGCGATCGATTGTGGCGAGATCATCTTGCCGGTCACACCGCCGCTGGTATTGGCGGCTACCAGCAGGGTGTCATTGACGCCGATCTGGTGCGCGGTGGTCGCCTGCAGCGAACTGAACAGCGCGTTGGACGAGGTATCCGAGCCGGTGAGGAACACGCCCAGCCAGCCGAGGAACGGAGAGAAGAACGGGAAGGCTGCGCCGGTCGCGGCCAAGACCAGCGCCATGGTCGAAGACATCCCTGAGTAGTTGGTGACGAAGGCAAACGCCAACACCATGCCGATCGACAGAATAGGCCAGCGCAGTTCGTAAAAGGTTTCTTTCAAAGTGGTCAGACCAGTTTTGAAATTGATCTTCAGTACCAGCATCGAGATCAGCGCCGAGAAGAAAATCGCGGTACCGGTCGCGGAAATCGGGTCGAGTTTGAACACGGCCGGGATGGCGGTCGGGGTGGCGACGATCGGAGCAGTCTTGATCACCAGTTGGTCAAGGTGCGGGATGGCAAAGTTGAACACCCAGGCGTACATCGAACCGCCGGCGGCAAACATGGCCTTGAACGGCTTGAGGGTCCAGATGGTTACCAGCACGGTGAGGATCAGGAATGGCGACCAGGCGATGAAAATTTCCCAGAGGCTGTAAGGCGACGCCACGGTGCTGCGCTTCTGGCCGAAACCTCCTGCGCTGGCGGTCACCACCGAGGCCGAAACGGCGCCAGCGATGTGTTGGCCGGCGGCGCGTTTTGGCTGCCAGACTTTGAGGAACAGGGTCAGGGAAATCAGGCTGGCCAGGGCCGAGGTGATGTCCGGCAACTCCGGGCCGATGAAGTTCGAGGTGAAGTACTGGGTCACGGCGAAGCTCAGGCCTGCAACCAGCGCTGCCGGCCAGGTTTCACGCACGCCACGCAGGCCGTCCATCATGAACACCAGCCAGAACGGCACGAACAGCGACAGCAGTGGCAGTTGGCGACCGGTCATGGCGCCGATCTTGAACGCGTCGATGCCAGTCACCTGACCAGCCACGATGATCGGAATCCCCAGTGCGCCGAACGCCACCGGCGCGGTGTTGGCAATCAGGCACAGACCGGCGGCATACAGCGGGTTGAAGCCGAGACCGACCAGCAGCGCAGCGGTGATCGCCACGGGCGCGCCGAAGCCGGCAGCACCTTCCAGAAACGCACCGAAGCAGAAACCGATCAGCAGCACCTGCAGACGCTGGTCGTCAGTGATCGACAGCACCGAACTGCGAATGACCTCGAACTGACCACTCTTGACCGTCAGTTTGTAGAGGAACACCGCCGCGACAATGATCCAGGCAATCGGCCACAGACCGTAGGCAAAGCCGTATCCGGCCGCGGCGAAGGCCATGTCGACCGGCATGTGGAAGGCGAAAATCGCCACGGCAATCGACAGGGCCAGCGTGATGCTGCCGGCCACGTGACCCTTGAGGCGGAACACCGCCAGCGCGAGAAAGAAGAAAACGATGGGGATGACGGCCGCAAGAGCGGAGACGCCGAGACTGCCGAGCGGGGTATAGAGCTGTTGCCAGGTTTGCATATGGGGTGGCCCCTAATTGTTGTTGGTCAGGCACTGTCAGCGTTCTTGGTTAATTGGTAATACCAATTTACAATCGCTGTTGGCTAGGGTAAAAGCCTTGATGTCGGTGTGTCAATTTGTCGCCCTGAAACTTTTGTCGAACAGGCGGTGCAGAGGGCATCTGATCCGGTCGGGCGAATGTGCGCTGACAGGTGTCGGCGGGGCGCCGATAGGCCAGAATAGAGAGCCCGGCGAGCGGTCGGGATCGTGGAGAATTGAGTTATGGGGTTTGATCAGATTCGTCAGCGCCGTTTGTCTGACGATATTGTCGAGCGCCTCGAGGGGATGATCCTCGAGGGCACGCTGAAGTCCGGTGAGCGGCTTCCGGCCGAGCGCGCTTTGGCCGAGCAGTTCGGCGTATCGCGTCCGTCGTTGCGCGAAGCGATTCAGAAACTGGCGGCCAAAGGTTTGCTGGTCAGTCGCCAGGGCGGCGGTAACTATGTGGTGGAAACGCTCGGCTCGACCTTCAGCGATCCCTTGCTATTGCTGCTGGAGAGCAATCCCGAGGCGCAGCGTGATTTGCTGGAGTTTCGGCATACTCTGGAGGCATCGTGTGCCTATTACGCAGCATTGCGCGCTACGGACGTGGATCGTGAACGCCTGACCGCGGCATTCAACGAGCTGCAGGATTGCTATACGCGGCATGACGAAGTGAGCCGGGCGGAAGAGGGCGCGGCGGATGCCAGGTTTCATCTGGCGATCGCCGAAGCCAGTCATAACGCGGTGCTGCTGCACACCATTCGCGGTCTGTTCGATCTGCTCAAGCGCAACGTGGTGACCAACATTGGCGGCATGTACAAGCAGCGCACGGAAACCCGCGACATGCTGATCTCTCAGCACCGGGAGTTGTATCTGGCGATTATCGAGGGGCGCGCGGAGCAGGCGCGCGAGGTTTCCAGCCGGCACATTCTGTATGTGCAGGAAGTGCTGGAAGAGGTGCGGCAGGAAGTTCAGCGCATGGCTCGGGCGGAGCGGCGCAAGGGGATGTAGCTTTTAGAAGCAAAAAGATCGCAGCCTTCGGCAGCTCTTACAGGGAAATTCTCATTCCTGTGTAGGAGCTGCCGCAGGCTGCGATCTTTTAAAGCAGGAAAATTATTCTTCCTTGCCCTTGTTGCGCACGGCGCGCTGCAACTCACGACCGGCGTCGCGTTCGCGCTCGGTGTCACGCTTGTCGTATTCCTTCTTGCCCTTGCCCAGAGCAATTTCGCACTTGACCATGTGCTTGCTCCAGTAGAAGGACAGGCACACGCAGGCGTAGCCTTTCTGTTGCACGGCAGCGGCGAGTTTTTCCAGCTCGCGCTTGTTCAGCAGCAGTTTGCGGGTGCGGGTCGGATCGGCGATGACGTGGGTGCTGGCGGTCATCAACGGCGTGATGTGACTGCCGAGGAGCCAGGCTTCGCCATCCTTGAGCAGCACGTAACTGTCGACCAGTTGCAGCTTGCTTGCCCGCAGACTTTTTACTTCCCAGCCGGCCAGGACCAGACCAGCCTCGAAACGATGTTCGATGAAGTAATCGTGTCGCGCCTTTTTGTTCTGCGCGATGGTCCCTGTTGGGTGTTTCTTCTGTTTAGCCATAGGGGCGGCATTATATGGAGATAAACGGTCCTCGGCTACGGTGATGCTGCGTGCTTGAGCACGTTGAGTGAATCCCGGACAATGCGGCCTCTTTTTCTAACGCTTGGGCGTGATATTCAATGTCGACAGACAAGGTTTCTGTCCACGGCAGTTGGGCTAGCCGCTGGGTTTTCATATTCGCCGCGACCGGTTCGGCCGTGGGACTGGGCAGCATCTGGAAATTCCCCTACATGGTCGGGGTCTACGGTGGCGGCGCCTTCGTGCTGATGTTTCTGGCCTGCATCGCCCTGATCGGGATCCCGGTCATGCTGGCTGAAACCCTGATCGGCCGCCGCGCACGGCAGAGTCCGGCGAACGCCCTGAAGGTGCTGGCGCTGGAAGCCGGGCATTCGGGCAAGTGGTCGTGGGGCGCATTTGCCGGGATGATCACGGCGCTGCTGATCCTGTCTTTCTATAGTGTGGTTGGCGGCTGGTCGCTGGATTACATCATCGACATGGGGCGCGGCGACTTCCAGGGCGCTACGGCTGAGCAGGTCGGCGCTTATTTCGGCAATGTCATCTCCGATCCCTGGCGCCTGACACTTTGGCACACAGTTTTCATGCTGTTGTCGGCCGTGGTGATCGCCAAAGGCGTGGTTGCCGGGCTTGAGCGCAGTCTGCGGATCATGATGCCGCTGCTGTTCGTGATGGTGCTGGTGTTGCTGGGTTACAGCATGACCACCGGGCATTTCATGGAAGGCGTGCATTTCATGTTCGATTTCCACCCGGAAAAAGTCCTCGACGGCTTGCTGCCCGCCATGGGCCATGCGTTCTTTTCCCTGAGCGTGGGCGTCGGCTCGATCATGATCTACGGCGCTTACATGACCAAGGAAGCCTCGTTGTCCGGCACGGTGGTCGGTGTGGCACTGCTCGACACCTTCGTGTCGCTGGTGGCCGGTCTGGCATTGTTTCCGATTGTGTTTGCTGGCGGTTTGAACCCTAGCGAAGGCCCGGGCCTGATGTTCGTCAGTCTGCCATTTGCCTTCGGTAACGTGGTTTTCGGCCAGTTGATGGGCGTGGTGTTCTTTGTCCTGGTGGCAATTGCCGCCTGGAGCTCGGCGATTTCCCTGCTCGAACCAATGGTTGCCTATCTGGTTGAACGCACGAAAATCAGCCGTGGCTGGGTGACTTTCTGGCTGGCCTTCATCTGCTGGTTCGTCGGTCTGGGTACGGTTTTCTCGTTCAATATCTGGAAGGAAGCCAAATTTTTCGTGAACGATGGCGGGCTATTCCATCTCTATCAATGGGGTGCGGCAGGTGGTCTGGACTTCTTCGGCGTGATCGATTTCTTCACCTCGCGGATCATGTTGCCGCTCGGTGGCCTGTGCTTCGTGCTGTTTGCCGGTTGGGTGATGGGGCGTGAGGCGGTGCGTGACGAGTTGTCGATTCGTAACCCGGCGCTGTTTGCCCTGTCCCTGTTCTTGATGCGCTACGTGGCGCCCATCGGCATTCTGGTAGTGTTTGCCGCTCAGCTCTGGAAGTAACGCTTACATGACGACACATATTCAACGTTCGGCGTTGCTGCCATACCCGGCGCAATTCCTCTACGACCTGGTCAACGACGTCGCGCGTTACCCGGAATTCTTGCCATGGTGCTCGTCCGCCGAGGTGCTGGAGAGTTCGCCCGAGCACATGCGTGCCAGCGTTGGCGTGGCCAAGGGCGGTCTGAGTCAGCACTTCGTCACGCGCAATACGCTGGTGCCGGGGCAATCGATCGAGATGAACCTGGAAGAAGGCCCGTTCAACCAACTGCATGGCGTCTGGGTCTTCAAGGCGTTGAACGAGAAGGCCTGCAAGATCAGCCTTGACCTGTCTTTCGACTACGCCGGCCCACTGGTGCGTGCGACCCTCGGGCCGCTGTTCAATCAGGCAGCGAATACGCTGGTGGATGCGTTCTGCCAGCGCGCCAAACAGATGCATGGTTGAGCCGGTGATCGAGATTGAGGTGGTGTATGCCGCCGTGGATCGTCAGATCTTGCGCACTTTGAGCGTTCCTGAAGGGACGACAGTGCGTGAGACGGTGCTCAAGTCAGGTATTGGCGATGAATTTCCGGAGCTGGACTTGAGCGAGTGCCCGTTGGGTATCTTCGGCAAAGTGATCGCGGATCCGCAGGTTCGCCTGATTCAGGCGGGGGATCGCATCGAGATCTACCGACCATTGCTGGCTGACCCGAAAGAGGTGCGGCGTCTGCGCGCGGCCAAGGCTGCCGAGGCGAAAGCGCGAAATCAGTAGATGGGCCAAATCGCAGGCAATAAAAAACCCGGAAATTCCGGGTTTTTTATTGCCTCGCACATTACTGCGGCGAGGTGTCCAGCGGCTCAGGCGTCGGAACCGGAACGGTTTCAACACCGTCCACGTCCTTCTGGATCGAATCCAGCAAGGAGCCTGGTTTGGCTGGTTGTTCCGGCTTCGGCTTCTCGGCGTTTTCAGCAGGGGCGGTCACGCTGGTGCCACTGTCCTTGCCGAGAATGGCTTCGTCACGGCTCACGCCCGGCATGAAGTCACCGGACAGGCTGACAAGCTGGTCGTTGGAGTTGAAGTTAACACTCACGCGTTCCTGTTGGCGTTCACCGCCACCAGGTTGCAGGCTGTACAGATAATCCCAGCGATCGGCATGGAACGTGTCGGTCAGCAGAGGGTTACCCATGATAAACCGTACTTGCCGACGGGTCATTCCCGGGCGTAACTGGTCTATCATGTCCTGCGTGACGACATTGCCCTGCTGGATGTCGATTTTGTAAACCCCGGGGAATGAACAACCGGCGAGTGCGAGCAGTCCCACAAAGGTGAAACTGGTTAGCAAGAGCTTGGTGTTTTGCATCGGTGGGCGACTTCCACTATCTTGGCTGGGACAACGTAAACGCCGATCATACCCGCATTAAGAGAAGCTGCGAAGCAGCATCGCGAGAAAGCTGACCATGGTTGAAAATAGCGAACTACGCAAAGCCGGCCTCAAAGTGACCCTGCCACGGGTCAAGATCCTGCAAATGCTCGACTCTACCGAGCAGCGTCACATGAGTGCCGAAGACGTCTACAAGGCGTTGATGGAAGCGGGCGAGGACGTCGGTCTGGCCACGGTTTACCGTGTTCTGACCCAGTTCGAAGCCGCTGGCCTCGTGGTCCGTCACAACTTCGACGGTGGCCACGCGGTATTCGAACTGGCCGACGGTGGCCACCACGACCACATGGTCAACGTGGAAACCGGTGAAGTCGTCGAATTCGTCAGTCCGGAAATCGAAAAGCTCCAGAAGGCAATTGCCGAGGAGCACGGTGTTGATCTGGTAGATCACAATCTGGTGCTGTACGTACGCAAGAAAAAGTAAGCATGTCGCGCGAATTTCAGGTTCGCGAAACGAACGAAGGCGACCCAAGGGTCGCCTTCGTGCTTTCTGCTGTGCTTAAACTTTTGCGGTAACCACCATTTTTTTTGCGTGAGCCAAAGACTCTTTGGTCAGGTCGATGCCGCCCAGCATCCGCGCCACTTCTTCTATACGGTCGTTCTTGCTCAGCTTGGACACGGCGGTGTGAGTCGCTTGTTCGCCCCGTACCTTGTGCACGAACAAATGCTGATGACCCTGCGCTGCCACTTGCGGCAAGTGCGTCACGGTCAGTACCTGCCCGCGATCGCCAAGACGTCGCAACAACTGGCCGACGATTTCGGCGGTCGGCCCGCCGATACCCACGTCCACTTCGTCGAATACCAGGGTTGGTACCCGTGAGGTCTGCGCGGTGATCACCTGAATCGCCAGACTGATCCGCGACAGCTCGCCGCCGGAGGCCACTTTGGCCAGCGCCTTCAGTGGCTGGCCGGGGTTGGCGCTGACCAGCAGCTCGACTTGCTCCAGGCCGTTGGGTAGCAATTCGTCGCTGCTGTTGGCGCGCAGTTCGATGGTGAAGCGCCCGCCCGGCATGCCCAGGCGCTGGATTTCCTGCTCCACGGCGCTGGCAAGGCTGCCGGCGGCCTGATGACGCAAGTCGCTCAGCTCGCGGGCCTTCTCTTGATAATGGCGCGCGTAGGACGCCAGTTCTTCACCCAGGCGCTCGATGGATTCGTCGTTGGCGTTAAGGGTTTCGATCTCATCCAGCAACTTCTGCTGCATCTCGGCGACTTCGGTTGGCTGGATCCGGTGCTTGCGGGCCAGGGTGTAAATTGCGTCGAGGCGTTCTTCCAGATACTGCAGGCGCGCCGGATCGGCATCGAAGTTGTCGAGGAAGCGATTGAGTTCGCCCACGGCTTCTTCGACCTGGATCTGCGCGCTGGTCAGCAGGCTGCTGGCTTCGCCCAGTGCGCCAACCGAGTTGTTCACGCTCGACAGGCGATTGAGGCTGGCGGTCAGTGCATTCAGCACATTGCCGGAATCGCTTTCGCTGCACTGCTCGACCACCTGTCGGCAGATGCCGAGCAGGGTTTCGGCATTGGTCAGATTCTTGTGTTCCTGCTCCAGCTGTTCCAGCTCGTTGTCGCCGAGGCCGAGGTTTTCCAGTTCTTCAAGCTGGTAGCTGAGCAGTTGGTGGCGCGCGCGTTGTTCGTCGCCAGAATTGGAGAGGCGCTCCAGCTCCTGGCGGGTTTGACGCCAGCGCTGCGCGGCGAGTTGAACCTGGCGGGCCAGATCGGTAGCGCCGGCGTATTCGTCGAGCAGGCGCCGGTGAGTGTCAGTCTTCAGCAGGGACTGGTGTTCGTGCTGGCTGTGGATATCGATCAGCAGTTCGCCGAGGGCCTTGAGATCGCCGAGCGGGCAGGGCGTGCCATTGATATAGCCGCGTGAACGGCCTTCAGCGGTGATCACCCGACGCAGGATGCACGGGCCATCGCTTTCAAGATCGCGTTCGGCCAGCCAGACATGGGCTTCAGGGATATCGACCAGATCGAAGGTGGCCAGTATGTCGGCCTTGTCGGCGCCCGGGCGAACCACGCCGCTGTCGGCGCGATCGCCCAGGGTCAGGCCCAGGGCGTCGAGCATGATCGACTTGCCGGCGCCGGTTTCCCCTGTGATCACGCTCATCCCGCGATCGAGTTCGAGATCGAGATGTTCAACGATGGCGTAGTTATGTACGGACAGGTGCACCAGCATAAAGGCCGCTCCCAGGCTTGAGGTCTGGTTATTTATACAGTGTTTTGTTTCAGGCTGACAATGCCCTCGCTTAGCTCGATTTGCTTGATCCGATCAAATGCTTAGTCCGAGCGGGAATGAAAATGCAGCACTTTTTTGTAGGGTTAATCATTGCAGGCCCTTGAAGCCTGATTTTGCGGCCCCATATATCGGGGCAGAAGCGTGAGTACAGCTCGCGGACGTAATTGAAAGGAGAATTCTATGGCTGACGAACAGACAGTAGATACGCAAAATCCAGAAGCCAATCAGGCGCCCGAAACTTCGGGTGACGACCTGGCGACCCGTGTACAAGTGCTCGAAGAGCAGTTGGCCGCCGCGCAGGATCAGTCGCTGCGCGTAGCTGCCGATCTGCAGAACGTCCGCCGTCGTGCCGAGCAGGATGTCGAGAAGGCGCACAAGTTTGCGCTGGAAAAGTTCGCCGGTGACTTGCTGCCGATCGTTGACAGCCTGGAGCGCGGCCTCGAACTGTCGAGCCCGGACGACGAAAGCATCCGTCCGATGCGCGAAGGCATCGAGCTGACCCTGAAAATGTTCCACGACACCCTCAAGCGTTACCAGCTTGAAGCGATCGATCCGCATGGCGAACCGTTCAATGCCGTTCACCATCAGGCGATGGCCATGCAGGAAAGCGCCGACGTCGAACCGAACAGCGTTCTGAAGGTGTTCCAGAAGGGCTACCAGCTCAATGGCCGCCTGTTGCGTCCGGCCATGGTTGTGGTCAGCAAGGCGCCGGCGCCAATTTCGCCTTCGATTGACGAGAAGGCTTGAAATTAGCCGCAAGGCCCCCATTTAGAAGTCAAGCGTTTAAGTATTACCGCAGTTAGCCACCACTGCTGCGGCAACAAAATCCAAAGTTTCGGGAGAGTGAACATGGGCAAAATTATCGGTATCGACCTGGGGACTACCAACTCCTGCGTCTCCGTGCTGGAAAACGGCGTAGCCAAAGTTATCGAAAACGCCGAAGGCGCGCGTACCACGCCGTCGATCATCGCTTACGCCAACGATGGTGAAATCCTCGTTGGTCAGTCGGCCAAGCGTCAGGCAGTGACCAACCCGCACAACACCCTGTACGCGGTGAAGCGTCTGATCGGTCGCAAGTTCGACGAAGAAGTCGTACAGAAAGACATCAAGATGGTCCCGTACAAAATCGCCAAGGCTGACAACGGCGACGCCTGGGTTGAAGTGAACGGCCAGAAAATGGCGCCGCCACAAATCTCGGCCGAAATTCTGAAGAAGATGAAGAAGACCGCCGAAGACTACCTCGGCGAGCCCGTGACCGAAGCGGTAATCACCGTTCCGGCCTACTTCAACGACAGCCAGCGTCAGGCGACCAAAGACGCCGGCCGCATCGCCGGTCTGGACGTTAAACGTATCATCAACGAACCAACCGCAGCGGCTCTGGCTTACGGTATGGACAAGGCCAAGGGCGATCACACCGTGATCGTTTATGACCTGGGTGGCGGTACTTTCGACGTTTCCGTGATCGAGATCGCTGAAGTTGACGGCGAGCACCAGTTCGAAGTGTTGGCCACCAACGGTGACACCTTCCTCGGCGGTGAAGACTTCGACATTCGTCTGATCGACTACCTCGTTGACGAATTCAAGAAAGAAAGCGGCATGAACCTCAAAGGTGACCCGCTGGCCATGCAGCGCCTGAAAGAAGCCGCTGAGAAAGCCAAGATCGAGCTGTCGTCCGCTCAGTCGACCGACGTCAACCTGCCGTACATCACTGCAGACGCTACCGGTCCTAAGCACCTGAATGTGAAGATTTCGCGTGCCAAGCTCGAAGCACTGGTTGAAGACCTGGTTCAGCGCACCATCGAGCCTTGCCGTATCGCTATGAAAGACGCCGGTATCGACGTTGGCGCGATCAACGACGTGATTCTGGTCGGCGGTCAGACCCGTATGCCGCTGGTACAGAAGCTGGTGACCGATTTCTTCGGTAAAGAAGCACGTAAAGACGTGAACCCGGACGAAGCGGTTGCCATGGGTGCTGCGATCCAGGGCGCCGTTCTGGCCGGTGACGTGAAAGACGTTCTGCTGCTCGACGTCAGCCCGCTGACCCTGGGTATCGAAACCATGGGTGGCGTGATGACCGCGCTGATCGAGAAAAACACCACGATTCCTACCAAGAAATCGCAAGTGTTCTCGACTGCCGACGACAACCAGGGCGCTGTGACCATTCACGTTCTGCAAGGTGAGCGTAAGCAAGCCGCACAGAACAAGTCCCTGGGCAAGTTCGACCTGGCCGACATTCCACCAGCTCCACGTGGCGTGCCGCAGATCGAAGTGACCTTCGACATCGACGCTAACGGCATCCTGCACGTTGGTGCGAAAGACAAGGCGACCGGTAAAGAGCAGAAGATCACCATCAAGGCCAACTCCGGTCTGTCGGATGAAGAAATTCAGAAGATGGTTCGCGATGCCGAGCTGAACGCCGAGGAAGACCGCAAGTTCGCTGAACTGGCTGAATCCCGTAACAAGGGTGATGCACTGGTTCACTCGACTCGCAAAATGGTTACCGAAGCGGGCGACAAGGTCAGCGCTGAAGAGAAGACCGCGATCGAAGCCGCTGTGGTTGCACTGGAAGCCGCTGTGAAAGGCGACGACAAGGCTGCCATCGAAGCGAAGATCGAAGAGCTGTCGAAAGTCTCGGCTCCGGTCGCTCAGAAGATGTACGCCGAACAGGCTCAGCCTGCTGAAGGCGCGGCGCCGCACGACGAGAAAGCTGAAAAGGCTGACGATGTTGTCGATGCCGAGTTCGAAGAAGTCAAAGACCACAAGTAAGTTGTTGGTCGACCGGTTGACTGCCTTGCGGCGGTGACTGGTAGGATGTCGCCGCGCGGGAGCTTGCTCCCGCGTTGGCGTATCTGGAATACACGAATTTTTACAGCATGCGACAAGGTTCGCCTGCTGCTGGTATGGCCGGGAATGCTCCTGCTTTTCGCGCCGCAAGTACCAAATGAAACAAAGACCAGGATCGTTGAATTGACGTGAGTTGGGTCCGGGCCTGTATTGGGGCTCAACGAGTTTGGCCATCCTCAGGAGGGGTTTGCCGAACGTCCTCAAGAGTGCAAAAGACTTATGGCAAAGCGTGACTATTACGAAGTATTGGGTGTTGAGCGCGGTTCAAGCGATGCAGACCTGAAGAAGGCCTATCGTCGTCTGGCGATGAAGCATCACCCGGACCGTAATCCCGATGACAAAGCGTCGGAAGAACTGTTCAAAGAGGCCAACGAGGCCTACGAAGTATTGTCCGATTCGAGCAAGCGCGCGGCGTACGACCAGTACGGTCATGCTGGCGTCGACCCAAGCATGGGTGGCGGTGGCGCCGGTTTCGGCGGGCAGAATTTCTCGGACATCTTTGGCGATGTCTTCAGTGACTTCTTCGGTGGCGGTCGCGGCGGTTCTCGTGGTGGCGCCCAGCGTGGCAGCGATCTGCGCTACACCCTGGAGCTGAATCTGGAAGAAGCGGTGCGCGGCACTACCGTGAATATCCGCGTACCGACACTGGTCAATTGCAAGCCATGCGATGGTTCCGGCGCGAAGAAAGGCTCGTCGCCATCGACCTGCCCGACCTGCGGCGGCATCGGTCAGGTGCGCATGCAGCAGGGCTTCTTCTCGGTGCAGCAGACCTGCCCGCGTTGCCATGGCCAGGGCAAGATCATTTCCGATCCGTGCGATTCCTGCCACGGCGACGGTCGCGTCGAAGAGTACAAAACACTGTCGGTCAAAGTGCCGGCTGGCGTTGATACCGGCGACCGCATCCGTCTGTCCGGCGAAGGCGAGGCGGGCACCCAGGGCGGCCCGACTGGCGACCTGTACGTGGTGATCAACGTGCGCGAGCACGACATCTTCCAGCGCGACGGCAAACATCTGTTCTGCGAAGTGCCGATCAGCTTTGTTGATGCGGCGCTCGGCGGCGAGCTGGAAATCCCGACCCTCGACGGTCGCGTCAAACTGAAAATCCCTGAAGGCACCCAGACCGGCAAGCAGTTCCGCGTGCGTGGCAAAGGCGTGGCGCCGGTGCGGGGCGGTGGTGCGGGCGACTTGATGTGCCGTGTAGCGGTGGAGACCCCGGTCAATCTGAATCGTCGTCAGCGCGAATTGCTCGAAGAATTCCGCAGCTCGCTGGCGGATGACAACAGTCACTCGCCAAAAACCACCGGTTGGTTCGATGGTGTGAAGCGCTTCTTCGGCGATCTGTAAGGAGTCGGCATGCGACGTATAGCTGTGATGGGCGCCGCCGGGCGCATGGGCAAGATTCTGGTCGAGGCCGTGCAGCAGCGCGCGCCGCTGACCGGCCTGACCGCGGCGATCGTTCGTCCCGGCAGTACGCTGATCGGGGTGGATGCCGGTGAGCTGGCTTCGCTGGGTCGCATCGGTGTGCCGTTGTCCGGCAATCTCGAATCGGTGGCTGAAGAGTTCGATGTACTGATCGATTTCACCCTGCCGGAAGTCATGCTGAAAAACCTCGCGTTCTGTCGCAAGGCTGGCAAGGCCATGGTCATCGGCACCACCGGGCTCGACGCTGCGCAGAAGCAACTGCTGGCCGAGGCGGGCAAGGATATTCCGATCGTGTTCGCGGCCAACTTCAGTGTCGGGGTCAATCTGTCGCTGAAGCTGCTCGAAATGACCGCCCGGGTGCTGGGCGATGATGCGGACATCGAGATCATCGAGGCGCATCACCGGCACAAGATTGACGCGCCTTCGGGCACGGCGCTGCGCATGGGTGAAGTGATCGCCGATGCGCTGGATCGTGATCTGCAGAAGGTTGCGGTCTATGGCCGTGAAGGCCACACGGGTGCGCGCGAGCGGGAAACCATCGGTTTCGCCACCGTGCGTGGTGGTGATGTTGTCGGCGATCACACCGTGCTGTTCGCCTGTGAGGGCGAGCGCCTGGAGATCACGCACAAGGCTTCCAGTCGCATGACATTCGCCAAGGGTGCGGTGCGTGCGGCGTTGTGGCTGGATGGTCGCGAGCCGGGTCTGTATGACATGCAGGACGTGCTCGACCTGCATTGATTGACTGTTTTACCCAGCGCAAACGCCCGGTTTGCGCTGGTTTTTCTACACCGCGCGACGGCCTGTCGCATTCTCCGGCCTTTTAGGCTCTTTAGCGGTGGACCCAAAAAGCCTTTTTCTGTAAGCTACAGCTTTAGTGTGTCCACTAAAAGCGCGCAGAATAATTCAGTGAAGAAGCGGGGTGACGTGTCCATACGTCACTCCGCTTTTTTACAACCTGCGATTGCCCTTTCATGCGTTATTTACGGGAGGTCTTCTTGACTAAGCCAGCCATACTCGCCCTTGCTGATGGCAGCATTTTTCGCGGCGAAGCCATTGGAGCCGACGGTCAAACCGTTGGTGAGGTGGTGTTCAACACCGCAATGACCGGCTATCAGGAAATCCTTACCGATCCTTCCTACGCCCAGCAGATCGTTACCCTGACTTACCCGCACATCGGCAACACCGGCACCACGCCGGAAGACGCCGAGTCTGACCGCGTATGGTCCGCAGGCCTGGTGATTCGTGACCTGCCGCTGGTAGCGAGCAACTGGCGTAACACGATGTCCCTGTCCGACTACCTGAAAGCCAACAATGTTGTGGCAATCGCTGGTATCGATACTCGTCGCCTGACCCGCATCCTGCGTGAAAAAGGCGCACAGAACGGCTGCATCATGGCCGGCGACAACATCTCCGAAGAAGCTGCAATTGCCGCCGCGCAAGGCTTCCCGGGCCTGAAGGGCATGGATCTGGCGAAAGTCGTCAGCACCAAGGAAAAGTACGAATGGCGCTCCACTGTCTGGGACTTGAAGACCGACAGCCACGCGACCATCGAAGCCTCCGAGCTGCCATACCACGTGGTTGCCTACGACTACGGCGTCAAACTGAACATCCTGCGCATGCTGGTCGAGCGCGGCTGCCGCGTGACCGTGGTGCCGGCGCAAACCCCGGCGGCCGATGTGCTGGCACTCAAGCCGGACGGCGTGTTCCTGTCCAACGGCCCTGGTGACCCGGAGCCTTGCGACTACGCGATCAAGGCGATCAAGGAAGTGCTGGAAACCGAGATTCCGGTCTTCGGTATCTGCCTCGGTCACCAACTGCTGGCTCTGGCCTCCGGCGCCAAGACCCTGAAAATGGGTCACGGCCACCACGGTGCCAACCACCCGGTACAGGATCTGGACACTGGCGTCGTGATGATCACCAGCCAGAACCACGGTTTCGCGGTTGACGAAGCGACCCTGCCAGCCAACGTACGTGCGATCCATAAATCGTTGTTCGACGGCACCCTGCAAGGTATCGAACGCACCGACAAGAGCGCGTTCAGCTTCCAGGGCCACCCTGAAGCGAGCCCGGGCCCGAACGATGTGGCACCCCTGTTCGACCGCTTCATCAACGAGATGGCCAAGCGACGCTAAGCGTTCGCCTTGAGACTGTAGCGAGAAGCCCTTGAGGGCGGCCCCGATACCGGTGGCGCCCCTCAGGGCTTCAGAAATCGATCAAGACGGCTTGCCGACTGACCTGCGGATTTGAGTGACAAACCCATGCCAAAACGTACAGACATTAAAAGCATCCTGATTCTCGGCGCTGGCCCGATCGTTATCGGCCAGGCCTGCGAATTCGACTACTCCGGCGCCCAGGCCTGCAAAGCCCTGCGCGAAGAGGGTTACCGCGTCATCCTGGTGAACTCCAACCCGGCCACCATCATGACCGACCCGGACATGGCCGACGCGACCTACATCGAGCCGATCAAATGGCAGACCGTGGCCAAGATCATCGAAAAAGAGCGTCCGGATGCCGTGCTGCCAACCATGGGCGGCCAGACTGCTCTGAACTGCGCCCTGGACCTGGAGCGCGAAGGCGTTCTGGAAAAGTTCGGCGTGGAAATGATCGGCGCCAACGCCGACACCATCGACAAGGCTGAAGACCGTTCGCGTTTCGACAAGGCCATGAAGTCGATCGGCCTGGAATGCCCGCGTTCCGGTATCGCTCACAGCATGGAAGAAGCCAACGCCGTCCTCGAGCGTCTGGGTTTCCCGTGCATCATCCGTCCGTCCTTCACCATGGGCGGCACCGGTGGCGGTATCGCGTACAACCGTGAAGAGTTCGAAGAAATCTGCGCCCGCGGTCTGGACCTGTCGCCGACCAAAGAGCTGCTGATCGACGAATCGCTGATCGGCTGGAAAGAATATGAAATGGAAGTTGTCCGCGACAAAAAGGACAACTGCATCATCGTCTGCTCGATCGAGAACTTCGACCCGATGGGCGTGCACACCGGTGACTCGATCACCGTTGCTCCGGCACAGACCCTGACCGACAAGGAATACCAGATCCTGCGTAACGCCTCGCTGGCGGTACTGCGCGAGATCGGCGTCGAGACCGGCGGTTCCAACGTGCAGTTCGGCATCTGCCCGGACACCGGCCGCATGGTCGTGATCGAGATGAACCCGCGTGTATCGCGTTCCTCGGCACTGGCCTCGAAAGCCACCGGTTTCCCGATCGCCAAAGTCGCGGCCAAGCTGGCTGTGGGCTACACCCTCGACGAACTGTCGAACGACATCACCGGCGGCAAGACCCCGGCGTCCTTCGAACCGTCGATCGACTACGTCGTGACCAAGCTGCCACGTTTCGCTTTCGAGAAATTCGCCAACGCTGACGCGCGCCTGACCACTCAAATGAAGTCGGTCGGCGAAGTCATGGCCATCGGCCGCACCTTCCAGGAATCCCTGCAGAAAGCCCTGCGCGGTCTGGAAGTCGGTGTTTGCGGTCTGGACGAGAAGCTCGACCTGAGCAATCCGGAAAGCATGAGCATCCTCAAGCGCGAGCTGACCGTACCGGGCGCCGAGCGTATCTGGTACGTGGCGGACGCATTCCGCGCCGGCATGACCGTCGAAGACATTTTCGGCATGAACATGATCGACCCGTGGTTCCTGGTGCAGATCGAAGATCTGATCAAGGACGAAGAGAAGGTCAAGACCCTCGGTCTGTCCGCCATCGACCGCGACCTGATGTTCAAACTCAAGCGCAAAGGCTTCTCCGATCAGCGTCTGGCAAAACTGCTGGGTGTGACCGAGAAGAATCTGCGTACTCACCGTCAAAAACTGGAAGTGTTCCCGGTCTACAAGCGCGTTGACACCTGCGCCGCCGAGTTCGCCACCGACACCGCTTACCTCTACTCGACGTACGAGGAAGAGTGCGAAGCCGCACCGTCCGGTCGCGACAAGATCATGATTCTGGGTGGCGGTCCGAACCGTATCGGCCAGGGCATCGAGTTCGACTACTGCTGCGTACACGCTGCCCTCGCACTGCGCGAAGACGGCTACGAAACCATCATGGTCAACTGCAACCCGGAAACCGTTTCCACCGACTACGACACTTCCGACCGTCTGTACTTCGAGCCGGTAACCCTGGAAGACGTGCTGGAAATCTGCCGCGTCGAGAAACCGAAAGGCGTAATCGTCCAGTACGGGGGCCAGACGCCGCTGAAACTGGCGCGTGCCCTCGAAGCCGCTGGCGTGCCGATCATCGGCACCAGCCCTGATGCCATCGACCGCGCCGAAGACCGCGAGCGCTTCCAGCAAATGGTTGAACGCCTGAACCTGCGTCAGCCGCCAAACGCCACCGTGCGCAGCGAAGATGAAGCCGTTCGCGCTGCCGCGAAAATCGGTTATCCGCTGGTGGTGCGCCCGTCCTACGTACTGGGCGGCCGCGCGATGGAAATCGTGTACAAGGAAGACGAGCTCAAGCGTTACCTGCGTGACGCGGTGCAAGTGTCCAACGACAGCCCGGTGCTGCTCGACCACTTCCTCAACTGCGCCATCGAGATGGACGTAGATGCGGTCTGCGACGGCAAAGACGTGGTGATCGGCGCGATCATGCAGCACATCGAACAGGCGGGCGTTCACTCCGGTGACTCCGCGTGCTCGCTGCCGCCGTACTCGCTGCCGGCACACATCCAGGACGAGATGCGCGAACAGGTCAAGAAAATGGCCCTGGAACTGGGCGTTGTCGGCCTGATGAACGTGCAACTGGCGCTGCAGGGCGAAGACATCTACGTCATCGAAGTCAACCCGCGCGCTTCGCGGACCGTACCGTTCGTGTCCAAGTGCATCGGTGTTTCCCTGGCAATGATCGCTGCTCGCGTCATGGCCGGTAAGACCCTGAAGGAAATCGGCTTCACCAAGGAAATCATCCCGAACTTCTACAGCGTGAAAGAGGCGGTGTTCCCGTTCGCCAAATTCCCTGGTGTTGACCCGATCCTCGGCCCAGAGATGAAGTCCACCGGTGAAGTGATGGGCGTCGGCGACACTTTCGGTGAAGCATTCGCCAAGGCCCAGATGGGCGCCAGCGAAGTGCTGCCGACCGGCGGTACCGCGTTCATCAGTGTGCGTGACGATGACAAGCCGCTGGTTGCAGGCGTGGCCCGTGATCTGATCAACTTGGGCTTCGAAGTGGTCGCCACTGCCGGCACTGCCAAGCTGATCGAAGCTGCAGGCCTGAAAGTGCGCCGTGTGAACAAGGTGACCGAGGGGCGTCCGCACGTGGTCGATATGATCAAGAATGACGAAGTCACTCTGATCATCAACACCACCGAAGGCCGTCAGTCGATCGCTGATTCCTACTCCATTCGTCGTAATGCCCTGCAGCACAAGATCTACTGCACCACCACCATTGCTGCGGGCGAAGCTATCTGCGAAGCGCTGAAGTTCGGTCCCGAGAAGACCGTGCGCCGCTTGCAGGATCTACACGCAGGATTGAAGGCATGATCAAATACCCAATGACCGTCCAGGGCGCGAAAGCCCTGGAAGAAGAACACGCTCACCTGACCAAGGTCGTTCGTCCAAAGCTCAGCCAGGACATCGGTACCGCTCGCGAGTTGGGTGACCTGAAGGAAAACGCTGAATACCATGCCGCCCGCGAACAGCAAGGCATGGTCGAGGCGCGGATCCGTGACATCGAAGGCCGGATTCAGAATCAGGTCATCATCGACGTCACGACTATCCCGCACACCGGCAAAGTGATCTTCGGTACTACCGTCGAAATCGCCAACGTCGAGACTGATGAGAGCGTCACTTACCACATCGTCGGTGAGGATGAGGCTGACTTCAAACTCGGCAAGATTTCGGTCGGCTCACCATTGGCCCGTGCCTTGATCGGCAAGGAAGAGGGTGATGTGGTTGCCGTGAAAACGCCGAGTGGCGTTATCGAGTACGAGATTGTCGAAGTCCGTCACATCTGAAGGCAGGCGCCCGCTACGTGCGGGCGCCATGCTTTGGCAGCTGACCCAGATGTTGTGGGTCGGCGGCTTCTGGTTGATACATCTCGGTTTGCGACCGGTGTTGGGCAAGATTGGCCTGGCACCGTTGCTGATCGATGAAGTTGCCGATGCATTCGAAGTGCCGGTGGCGGGTTTTGCCGCGGCATGCGTGATTTTTCAGGCTTTGGTGCTGGTACAGGCCGATGGCCTTGCCAGTCTATGGCGGGATTTTCGCGGGCAGGTGTTGCTGATGGCGTTGTATGCGTGTGCGATGTTTATTGCAGTGCGTGTCGGCTGGCCGCAAGCGCAGCGCTGGCAGGAGTTCAGTTTTCTGCTGTTGGGCTTCTCCGGTGTGGTGTTGGTGTTGCAACCGCTGCCGGGATGGAGTGGCAGGGTGCGCGAAGCACACCCTTGACCCTTGTCATCACTTGAAGCGATGAACGTTCGACAGCTGCTTGTTGACGCTGAAGTTCTTGCGATAAACCAGTGCCATCTTGCCGATGACCTGAACCAGGTCAGCCTTGCCGACCTTGCACAACTCTGCAATGTGCGCCAGGCGCGACTCGCGATCGAGGATGTTGAGCTTGATCTTGATCAGCTCGTGATCCGCCAGTGCGCGTTCGAGTTCGGCTAATACACCTTCAGTCAGACCGTTGTCCGCCACCGTCAAAACCGGCTTCAGGTGGTGGCCAATGGATTTGTACTGTTTCTTCTGCTCTGGAGTGAGCGGCATAATCTGACCCTTTCGTCTGGATTCTGTAAAATGGCGGCCATTTTACCCGAGGGTTCGTGGATCCGCCCAATTAATCACGACCCTTATTATCGAGGTGCCCAATGGCGCGTTCCAAGACAAGCCTTGGTTGGCTGAAACGACATGTCAACGATCCTTATGTGAAGCAGGCGCAGAAGGATGGCTACCGCTCGCGTGCGAGTTACAAGCTTCTGGAGATCCAGGAGAAATACAAGCTGATCCGTTCCGGCATGAGCGTTGTCGATCTGGGCGCAGCGCCCGGCGGCTGGTCGCAGGTCACCAGCCGGCTGATCGGCGGTCAGGGGCGTCTGATCGCTTCGGACATTCTGGAAATGGACAGCATCCCGGACGTGACCTTCATTCAAGGGGACTTCACCGAAGACGAAGTGCTTGCGCGGATTCTTGAGGCTGTGGGTAATTCGCAGGTGGACCTTGTGATTTCCGATATGGCCCCCAATATGAGTGGTACGCCTGAAGTGGATATGCCGAAAGCCATGTTCCTTTGCGAACTGGCGCTTGATCTGGCGGAACGGATACTCAAGCCGGGTGGCAATTTCGTGATCAAGATCTTTCAGGGTGAAGGTTTCGATGTTTACCTGAAGGATGCTCGCAAGAAATTCGACAAGATCCAGATGATCAAGCCGGATTCTTCCCGAGGCAGCTCCCGCGAGCAATATATGCTGGCTTGGGGTTACCGCGGTGGTAACGAGTAAAACGAGGTTTTTTGCCGGGGCGATAGGTTTTTCGTATTTTGCCCCGCGTGCATAAGCGAATATTGTGTAGAAAGTGTTTCACAAAGGGTTACAGACGGCGCCTGCCAGAGTTGTAGGTAATGTAGTAAGTTAGGCCGGTGAATATCATGCGAAGCGCGCGCCAGTAGCGGAGCTTGCTTCAGAGGGTAGTTAATTGAACGATATGGCAAAGAATCTGATCCTGTGGTTGATCATCGCGGCAGTCCTCGTGACGGTGATGAACAACTTCTCCAGCCCTAACGAGCCGCAGACCCTCAACTATTCCGACTTCATCCAGCAGGTCAAGGATGGCAAGGTCGAGCGCGTAGCCGTTGACGGCTATGTGATTACCGGCAAGCGCAACGATGGCGACAGCTTCAAGACCATTCGTCCGGCGATCCAGGACAATGGCCTGATCGGCGACCTGGTCGACAACCACGTTGTGGTTGAGGGCAAGCAGCCTGAACAGCAAAGCATCTGGACTCAACTCCTGGTGGCGAGCTTCCCGATCCTGGTGATCATCGCGGTGTTCATGTTCTTCATGCGCCAGATGCAGGGCGGTGCTGGCGGCAAGGGCGGACCGATGAGCTTCGGCAAGAGCAAGGCACGCCTGCTTTCCGAAGACCAGGTGAAAACCACCTTGGCTGACGTTGCAGGTTGCGACGAAGCCAAGGAAGAGGTCGGCGAACTGGTTGAGTTCCTGCGTGATCCCGGCAAGTTTCAGCGCCTGGGTGGTCGTATTCCTCGCGGCGTATTGATGGTCGGCCCTCCGGGTACCGGTAAAACCTTGCTGGCCAAGGCGATTGCCGGCGAAGCGAAGGTTCCGTTCTTCACTATTTCCGGTTCCGACTTCGTTGAAATGTTCGTGGGTGTTGGCGCAAGCCGCGTTCGCGACATGTTCGAGCAGGCCAAGAAGCATGCGCCGTGCATCATCTTCATCGACGAAATCGACGCCGTCGGTCGCCACCGTGGCGCCGGCATGGGCGGCGGTCACGACGAGCGTGAGCAGACTCTCAACCAGTTGCTGGTAGAGATGGATGGCTTTGAAATGAATGACGGCATCATCGTGATCGCCGCTACCAACCGTCCTGACGTACTCGACCCTGCGCTGCTGCGTCCGGGCCGTTTCGACCGTCAGGTCGTTGTAGGTTTGCCGGATATCCGTGGTCGCGAGCAGATCCTCAAGGTTCACATGCGCAAAGTGCCAATGGGTGACGACGTTGCCCCGGCCGTTATCGCACGTGGTACCCCGGGCTTCTCTGGTGCCGATCTGGCCAACCTGGTCAACGAAGCGTCGCTGTTCGCTGCACGCAGCGGCAAGCGCATCGTCGAAATGAAAGAGTTCGAACTGGCCAAAGACAAGATCATGATGGGCGCCGAGCGCAAATCGATGGTCATGTCCGAGAAAGAGAAGCAGAACACCGCTTATCACGAAGCGGGTCACGCTATTGTCGGTCGCGTCGTACCTGAGCATGATCCGGTCTACAAGGTTTCGATCATTCCACGTGGTCGTGCGCTGGGTGTGACCATGTTCCTGCCGGAAGAAGATCGCTACAGCCTGTCCAAACGTGCGTTGATCAGTCAGATCTGCTCGCTGTACGGTGGCCGTATTGCTGAAGAAATGACCCTTGGTTTCGACGGTGTGACCACCGGCGCTTCCAACGACATCATGCGTGCCAGTCAGATTGCGCGGAACATGGTGACCAAGTGGGGTCTGTCGGAAAAGCTCGGTCCGCTGATGTACGCCGAAGAAGAGGGTGAAGTGTTCCTCGGTCGCGGTGGTGGCGGTCAGAATGCAAGTTTCTCCGGTGAGACTGCCAAGCTGATCGACTCCGAAGTGCGCAGCATCATTGACCAGTGCTACGGCACGGCCAAGCAGATCCTCACGGACAACCGTGACAAGCTGGATGCCATGGCTGATGCGCTGATGAAGTACGAAACCATCGATGCCGAGCAGATCGACGACATCATGGCGGGTCGTACGCCTCGCGAACCGCGTGACTGGACCGGTGGCACGGGTACGCCCCCGCCTCCAGTGATTCAGGATGAACGCCCGGAAACACCGATCGGCGGTCCGGCTGCTGACGTTTAAGGTTTGAAATGACTTCTGTACAGTCCCTGACCCGGTTGCCTTGCGGCAACCGGGTTCTTGATTTGGCCCAGACGCATGTCATGGGTATTCTCAATGTCACTCCCGATTCCTTTTCCGACGGTGGCCGGTACAACCAGCTCGACGTGGCTTTGCGTCACGCCGAAGCCATGGTGGCTGCTGGTGCGACGCTGATCGATGTCGGCGGCGAATCGACCCGGCCTGGCGCTCGAGCGGTTTCGCCGTTGGAGGAGTTGGAACGCGTAGCTCCGATCGTGGAGTTGATCAATCGCGAGCTGGATGTGGTCATCTCGGTCGATACTTCGACGCCAGCGGTGATGCGTGAAACGGCGCGCCTGGGTGCCGGGTTGATCAATGATGTGCGCTCGCTGCGCCGCGATGGCGCGCTGGATGCCGCAGCCGCGACCGGGTTGCCGGTCTGCCTGATGCACATGCTCGGCGAGCCGGGTGACATGCAGGACAATCCGCACTATCAGGACGTTACCCGGGAAGTGGGTGAGTTTCTGGCAGAGCGCATGACTCAATGTGCGGCGGCGGGCATTCCTGCCGAACGGATCATTCTTGATCCCGGTTTCGGTTTCGCGAAAACCCTGCAGCACAATCTAAGCTTGTTCAAGCATATGGAAGCCCTGCATGCGCTGGGGCGTCCGCTATTGGTCGGTGTCTCACGCAAAAGCATGATCGGCCACGCATTGAACCGCCCCGTGGGTGAGCGTCTTTATGGTGGTCTGGCTCTCGCAGCACTCGCGTCGGTTAAAGGAGCGCGTATATTGCGCGTCCATGATGTGGCGGAAACGGTAGACGTGGTGCGCATGCTCGCGGCCGTGGAATCAGCCGAATAAGAATGATGGAGCACTTATGAGCAAGAAATACTTTGGTACTGACGGTATTCGTGGTCGTGTCGGTGAATATCCGATCACTCCTGACTTCATGCTTAAGCTCGGCTGGGCGGCGGGTATGGCCTTTCGCAAGATGGGCGCCTGCAAGGTGCTGGTCGGCAAGGACACGCGCATCTCTGGCTACATGTTCGAATCGGCACTTGAAGCAGGCCTGACCTCGGCTGGTGCGGACGTGATGCTGCTCGGTCCGATGCCGACGCCTGCCATTGCTTATCTGGCGCGCACGTTCCAGGCTGAAGCCGGGATCGTGATCAGTGCTTCGCACAATCCGCATGACGATAACGGCATCAAGTTTTTCTCCGGCAAGGGCACAAAGCTGCCTGATGAGCTGGAGCTGATGATCGAAGAGCTGCTCGATACCCCAATGACTGTGGTTGAGTCGAGCAAGATCGGCAAGGTGTCGCGCATCAATGACGCCTCCGGCCGCTACATCGAATTCTGCAAAAGCAGTGTGCCGACCGGTACCAGTTTTTCCGGTTTGAAGATCGTGATCGATTGTGCGCACGGTGCGACCTACAAGGTTGCTCCGAGTGTGTTCCGTGAGCTGGGTGCTGAAGTGGTCGTGCTGTCGGCGCAGCCCAACGGTCTGAACATCAATGACAATTGCGGCTCGACCCATATGGGTCAGCTGCAGGCCGCGGTTCTGGCCGAGCACGCTGATCTGGGCATCGCCTTTGATGGTGACGGTGATCGGGTGTTGATGGTTGATCACACTGGCGCCATCGTTGATGGTGATGAGTTGCTGTTCATCATTGCGCGCGATCTGCACGGGCGGGGCAAATTGCAGGGCGGCGTAGTCGGTACGCTGATGAGCAACCTGGGTCTTGAACTCGCGCTGGCAGAGCTCTCGATACCATTCATTCGTGCCAATGTCGGTGACCGTTATGTGATCGCCGAACTGCTGGAGCGCGACTGGCTGGTAGGCGGTGAAAACTCGGGGCATATCGTCTGCTTCAATCACACCACCACCGGTGATGCGATCATTGCTGCGCTCCAGGTGCTGATGGCACTGAAGGCCCGCAATGAAGGTCTTGCGCAAACGCGTCAGGCCTTGCGCAAGTGTCCTCAGGTGCTGATCAATGTGCGTTTTGGTGGCGGTGAAAGTCCGCTTGAGCATCCGGCGGTCAAGGAAGCCAGTGCGCGTGTCACCCAGGCAATGGCGGGGCGTGGCCGGGTACTTCTGCGCAAGTCCGGTACAGAGCCTTTGGTGCGTGTGATGGTCGAAGGTGAGGATGAAACTCAGGTTCGCAGCTACGCCGAAGAACTGGCAAAACTGGTAAGTGAAGTTTCTGCCTGATTCGGCTTGCCAGCCATGATTGTGTTGGGTAACATCTGCGCCCACTTTGACCGACGAGGTACAGCATGCGTCGCCCTATGGTAGCTGGTAACTGGAAGATGCACGGTACCCGCGCCAGCGTCGCTGAGCTGATCAACGGCCTTCGTCATCTGGCCTTGCCAAGCGGTGTTGATGTCGCGGTATTCCCGCCTTGCTTGCATATCAATCAAGTGATTGATGGCTTGAAAGGCAAATCGATTTCGGTCGGTGCGCAGAATTCTGCGGTGGAATCCATGCAAGGTGCATTGACCGGTGAAATTGCACCGAGTCAGTTGGTGGATGCAGGTTGTTCCCTGGTGCTTGTCGGGCACTCCGAACGCCGCCAGATAATGGGCGAGCGAGACGGGATGCTGAATCGCAAGTTCGCAGCGGCACAGGCATGTGGCTTGATTCCGGTGTTGTGTGTAGGGGAAACCCTCGAGCAGCGCGAAGCCGGAAAAACTCTTGAAGTTGTCGGGCGTCAGCTGGGCAGCATCATCGAGGAGCTGGGTGTTGGTGCCTTTGCCAAGGCAGTCATTGCTTACGAGCCTGTCTGGGCCATTGGTACCGGACTGACTGCAACGCCGCAACAGGCTCAGGATGTGCATAAAGCCATTCGCGAGCAGTTGGCGGCAGAGAATTCTGAAGTCGCACGAGGTGTGCGGCTTCTATACGGCGGCAGCGTGAAGGCGGCCAATGCGGTCGAGCTGTTCGGCATGCCGGATATCGATGGGGGGCTCATTGGTGGAGCTTCCCTGAATGCAGATGAGTTCGGTGCGATTTGTCGCGCCGCGGGAAACTGAAAAAATGCTGGAAACAGTCGTAGTCGTTTTTCATCTGCTGGGTGCATTGGGCGTAGTTGCTCTGGTTTTGCTGCAGCAGGGTAAGGGTGCGGACGCTGGCGCGTCTTTCGGAGCAGGTGCTTCAAATACTGTGTTCGGAAGCCAAGGTTCCTCTACCTTTCTTAGTAAGTTTACTGCTATACTTGCCGCCGGTTTCTTCATAACCAGCTTGGGGTTAGGTTACTTTGCTAAAGAGAAGGCTCATCAGCTGACTCAAGCAGGTTTGCCAGATCCAGCAGTGTTGGAAGTACCTAAGCAACAACAACCGGCTTCTGATGATGTCCCGGTGCTTCAAGAGCAAAAGTCGGCTACTCCAGCGACTGACGTACCTCCAGCTCAAGAGCAGAAGTAAGAAGGGTTTCAAACGTAGTTTTGCCGAGGTGGTGGAATTGGTAGACACGCAACCTTGAGGTGGTTGTGCCCATAGGGTGTAGGGGTTCGAGTCCCCTTCTCGGTACCAATTAGTCAGGAGAGCCCGCTGTTGCGGGCTTTCTTGCAGGTGGAAGGTTACATTGACCCTATAAGGGATCGGTCGTATACTTCCGCCCCAGCTTTGTCGCGGGGTGGAGCAGTCTGGTAGCTCGTCGGGCTCATAACCCGAAGGTCGTCGGTTCAAATCCGGCCCCCGCAACCAGTTTAAGGAGCCCCTTTTCAGGGGCTTTTTGTTAGCTGGACACTTTCTACGCCGATGTTCGACGGCGTTTCAAGGATGGGCGTTTCGCCCATTTTTTTATTTTGCAGCGCATGCATTTACATGCACGAGGGGGTTCAGGTGTCGAGCAAGCTAGAAGAGTTGCAGGCCTTGTTGGCCCCGGTGGTCGTGGCCCTAGGCTATGAATGCTGGGGTATCGAGTTTTCGGCTCAAGGTCGTCACTCGATGTTGCGCGTTTATATCGATAAAGAGGGTGGCGTGCTGGTGGACGATTGCGCCATTGTCAGCCGTCAGATCAGCGGTGTCCTGGATGTTGAAGATCCGATCTCCGTTGAATACACCCTCGAAGTTTCCTCGCCTGGCATGGAACGCCCACTGTTCACTCTTGAGCAGTTTGCAAAATTTGCCGGTGAACAAGTGAAGATCAAGCTGCGCTCGCCTTTTGAAGGTCGACGCAACTTTCAGGGCCTTCTGCGCGGTGTAGAAGAACAGGATGTCGTGGTGCAGGTAGATGACCATGAATTCCTGTTGCCGATCGATATGATCGACAAGGCCAACATTATTCCCAGTTTTGACTGAGACGCGGATCCCGCGGATCCAATGGCTTGCGAAAGGCGAGGCGTACGATGAGCAAAGAAGTACTGCTGGTTGTTGAGTCGGTATCCAATGAAAAGGGCGTACCGGCAAGCGTGATTTTTGAAGCGCTGGAGCTGGCTCTGGCCACTGCTACCAAAAAGCGTTTTGAAGACGAAGTTGACCTGCGTGTGGAAATTAATCGCCACACCGGTTCCTACGAGACTTTCCGTCGCTGGACAGTCGTCGAAGAGAATGATCTCGACGATCCTGCGATCGAAACCTGGCCAAGCAAGGTTGCCGAAACGCATCCGGGCGCCAAGGTCGGCGACGTCGTCGAAGAAAAGATCGAATCCATCGAGTTCGGCCGCATTGCAGCACAGACCGCCAAACAGGTCATCGTGCAGAAAGTGCGTGAAGCCGAGCGCGCTCAAGTGGTCGACGCCTATCGCGAGCGCCTGGGAGAAATCATCTCCGGCACCGTGAAGAAAGTCACCCGCGACAATGTGATCGTCGATCTGGGCAACAACGCCGAAGCGTTGCTGGCCCGTGAAGACATCATTTCTCGCGAAACCTTCCGTGTCGGTGTGCGTCTGCGTGCACTGCTCAAGGAAATCCGCACCGAGAACCGCGGCCCGCAGCTGATCCTGTCGCGTACCGCGCCGGAAATGCTGATCGAGCTGTTCCGTATCGAAGTGCCGGAAATCGCTGAAGGCCTGATCGAAGTCATGGCGGCGTCCCGTGATCCGGGTTCGCGTGCCAAGATCGCTGTCCGTTCCAAGGACAAACGCATCGACCCGCAGGGCGCGTGCATCGGTATGCGCGGTTCGCGCGTCCAGGCCGTGTCGGGCGAGTTGGGTGGCGAGCGTGTCGATATCGTCCTGTGGGACGATAACCCGGCGCAGTTCGTGATCAATGCCATGTCGCCGGCAGAAGTGGCGGCCATTATCGTTGACGAGGATGCCCATGCAATGGACATCGCCGTTGGCGCAGACAATCTGGCTCAGGCCATCGGTCGAGGTGGTCAGAACGTGCGTCTGGCGAGCCAGTTGACTGGCTGGACCCTGAACGTGATGACCGAATCGGACATCCAGGCTAAACAGCAAGCAGAAACCGGCGACATCCTGCGCAACTTCATCGACGAGCTGGAAGTCGACGAAGAACTGGCTCAGGTGCTGGTAGATGAAGGCTTCACCAGCCTGGAAGAGATTGCCTACGTACCGTTGGAAGAAATGCTCAACATCGACGGCTTTGACGAAGATATCGTCAACGAGCTTCGCGCTCGTGCCAAGGATCGTTTGTTGACCAAAGCCATCGCTACTGAGGAAAAGCTGGCAGACGCCCATCCGGCCGAAGACCTGCTCTCGCTTGAGGGTATGGACAAGGATTTGGCGATGGAACTGGCGGTGCGCGGCGTAATTACCCGCGAAGACCTGGCCGAGCAGTCTATTGACGACCTGCTCGACATCGACGGCATTGACGATGATCGTGCCGGCAAGTTGATCATGGCCGCCCGAGCCCACTGGTTCGAGTAATTAGGCGCGGCCTGAGGAGAGAAGTGCATGACGCAAGTCACGGTGAAACAACTGGCCGATGAGGTCAAAACACCGGTAGAGCGCCTGTTGCAGCAGATGCGTGAGGCAGGTCTGCCGCACACCGCCGCCGAAGAAAATGTGACTGACAGTGAGAAGCAATCCCTGCTGACTCACTTGAAGAGCAGCCACAAGGCGAAAGTGGAAGAACCACGCAAGATCACGCTGCAGCGTAAAACCACCAGCACCCTGCGTGTGGCTGGTAGCAAGAGCATCAGCGTTGAAGTTCGCAAGAAGAAAGTTTTCGTACAGCGTAGCCCGGAAGAAATCGAAGCCGAGCGCAAGCGTGAACTGGAAGAGCGTCGCGCAGTAGAAAATGCTGCTCGTCAGAAGGCTGAAGAAGAAGCCAAGCAGCGCGCTGAAGAAGAAGCGCGTCGCCAGCCTGCTGCTGCGCCGTCCGCTCCTGCCGAAGCTGTTGCAGCACCTGCGCCAGTCGCTGAACCAGTGCGCGACGCCGCGCCGGTTGCTGCTGCGCCGGCTGCCGACACTCGCAAGCGTGACGAACAGCGCCGTCCGGACAAGCCACGTGCCGACGATAACAATCGTCGCGGCGGTGGTGGCGATGGCGAGCGCAAAAACGCTCCGCATCGCGCATCGGTCAAAGAAAAAGCGCCGGCTCCACGTGTGGCGCCACGCACTACCGACGAAGAAAGCGATGGCTTCCGTCGTGGTGGTCGCGGCAAGGCCAAGCTGAAAAAACGCAACGCTCACGGTTTCCAGAACCCTACCGGTCCTGTCGTGCGTGAAGTGAAGATCGGCGAGACCATCACTGTTGGCGATCTCGCCCAGCAGATGTCGGTCAAGGCTGCTGAAATCATCAAGTTCATGTTCAAACTGGGCACTCCAGCGACCATCAACCAGGTACTCGATCAGGAAACTGCTCAACTGGTAGCTGAAGAGCTGGGCCACAAAGTGACCCTGGTCAGCGACACCGCCCTGGAAGATTCCTTGGCCGAGTCCCTGAAGTTTGAAGGTGAGGCAGTTTCTCGTGCGCCAGTCGTGACCGTAATGGGCCACGTTGACCACGGTAAGACTTCCCTGCTCGACTACATCCGTCGTGCCAAGGTAGCAGCGGGCGAAGCCGGCGGCATTACCCAGCACATCGGTGCGTACCACGTTGAAACCGACCGCGGCATGGTGACGTTCCTCGACACCCCGGGTCACGCTGCGTTTACCGCAATGCGTGCCCGTGGTGCCAAGGCGACCGACATCGTGATCCTGGTGGTTGCGGCGGACGACGGCGTGATGCCGCAAACCATCGAGGCTGTTCAGCACGCTCAGGCGGCTGGCGTTCCTCTGGTGGTTGCGGTGAACAAGATCGACAAGCCGGGTGCCGACCTCGATCGCATCCGCAGCGAACTGTCGGTTCACGGCGTGACCTCCGAAGACTGGGGCGGCGACACTCCATTCGTACCGGTCTCGGCGAAAATGGGTACCGGCGTTGACGAGCTGCTCGAAGCGGTTCTGCTGCAGGCCGAAGTACTCGAACTGACCGCCACTCCATCGGCTCCTGGCCGTGGTGTAGTCGTCGAATCGCGTCTGGACAAGGGCCGTGGCCCGGTAGCCACTGTTCTGGTTCAGGACGGTACGCTGCGTCAAGGCGACATGGTGCTGGTCGGCTCGAACTATGGCCGCGTGCGCGCCATGCTCGACGAGAACGGCAAGCCGATCAAGGAAGCAGGTCCGGCCATTCCGGTCGAGATCCTGGGTCTTGACGGTACGCCGGACGCTGGCGACGAGATGAGCGTGGTTGCCGACGAGAAGAAAGCCCGTGAAGTGGCTCTGTTCCGTCAAGGCAAGTTCCGCGAAGTCAAACTGGCTCGCGCTCACGCCGGCAAGCTGGAAAACATCTTTGAAAACATGGGCCAGGAAGAGAAGAAGACGCTCAACATCGTCCTCAAATCCGACGTCCGTGGTTCGCTGGAAGCTTTGCAGGGCGCTCTGAACGGCCTGGGCAACGACGAAGTGCAAGTGCGCGTAGTCGGTGGCGGTGTCGGTGGTATCACCGAATCCGACGCCAACCTGGCACTGGCTTCCAACGCTGTACTGTTCGGCTTCAACGTGCGTGCCGATGCTGGTGCACGGAAGATCGTCGAGCAGGAAGGTCTGGACATGCGTTACTACAACGTGATCTACGACATCATCGAAGACGTCAAGAAAGCCCTGACCGGCATGCTCGGCAGCGATGTTCGCGAGAACATCCTGGGCGTGGCCGAAGTGCGCGACGTGTTCCGTTCGCCGAAGTTTGGCGCGATCGCCGGTTGCATGGTGATCGAAGGTGTTGTGCACCGTAACCGTCCGATCCGTGTACTGCGTGAAGACATCGTTATCTTCGAAGGCGAGCTGGAATCCCTGCGCCGCTTCAAGGATGACGCTTCCGAAGTACGTGCCGGCATGGAATGCGGTATCGGCGTGAAGAGCTACAACGACGTCAAAGTCGGTGACAAGATCGAAGTCTTCGAGAAGGTTCAGGTTGCTCGCAGCCTCTGACTCGCGCACTTCAAGGGCCACGCCGAGCCGCCGCATGCAGATGCGCGCCACGGCGTCAGGACTCTAAACGCAACGCCCGGTCTGGCTTTTGTCAGGCCGGGCGTTTGCCGCTTTCAGACCTTGCGGGTTTCACCGTGGGGCAGTAACAGGTAACAAAATCATGGCAAAAGAATACAGCCGTACCCAACGTATCGGCGATCAGATGCAGCGTGAGCTGGCCCAGCTGATCCGTCGTGAAGTCAAAGACCCGCGCGTCGGCCTGGTCACCATTACCGCTGTGGAAGTCAGCCGTGACGTCGGTCACGCGAAGATCTTCATCACGGTGATGGGGCAGGACAACGCTGAAGACATCGCGCAAAGCATCAAGGTGCTCAACGCTGCCGCAGGTTTCCTGCGCATGCAGCTGGCCCGTGAAATGAAGCTGCGCAGCGTGCCGCAATTGCACTTCCACTACGACGAAAGCGTCGTGCGTGGCGCGCACCTGTCGGCCCTGATCGAGCGCGCCGTGGCTGAGGACAATCAGCACGTGGCCGCTGCACCTGAAGACACCAAGGAGTAATTCGGTGGCTCAGGTCAAACGTATCCGTCGTAACGTCAGCGGTATCATCCTGCTCGACAAGCCGCTGGGGTTCACCTCCAACGCCGCGTTGCAGAAGGTTCGCTGGTTGCTCAACGCCGAGAAGGCCGGTCACACCGGCAGTCTCGACCCGCTGGCCACCGGTGTCTTGCCGCTGTGCTTTGGCGAGGCAACGAAGTTCTCGCAGTACCTGCTCGATTCCGACAAGGGTTACGAAACCCTGGCGCAACTGGGCAAGACCACTACCACGGCGGACGCCGAGGGTGAGGTTTTGCAGGAGCGCCCGGTGACCGTTGGTCGCGCCGATGTCGAAGCGCTTCTGCCGAAATTTCGCGGGCAAATCAGTCAGATACCGCCGATGTACTCGGCACTCAAGCGTGACGGTCAGCCGCTGTACAAGCTGGCCCGTGCAGGCGAAGTAGTGGAGCGCGAACCGCGTTCTGTTACTATTGCGCGCTTGGAATTGCTGGCCTTCGAAGGTGATACTGCGCGTCTTGCGGTGGATTGCAGCAAGGGCACCTATATCCGCACCCTGGTGGAGGATATCGGTGAGCAACTCGGTTGTGGTGCGTACGTCGCGGAACTGCGTCGTACCCAGGCCGGGCCTTTCACCCTGGCGCAGACCGTGACCCTCGAAGAGCTGGAAGCGGTACATGCCGAAGGCGGCAACGAAGCGGTCGACCGCTTCCTGATGCCATCGGACAGCGGCCTGCAGGATTGGCCGCTGCTGCACTTCTCCGAAGCGAGTGCGTTCTACTGGCTCAACGGCCAGCCGGTACGCGCCCCGGATGCTCCGAAGTTCGGCATGGTACGGGTACAGGATCACAATGGTCGCTTCATCGGTATCGGTGAAGTGAGCGAAGACGGGCGCATCGCGCCGCGTCGACTGATTCGGTCAGAATGACCGAACGAGTGTGGCTGTTAACAGGCACGGTCACTACTCATTTATAGATACAGGGATTTGTCCCTGGCCTGTTGAAACTGTTTTTGAAACAGTTTCCTGATAAAAGGATTGCCTCATGGCTCTCGACGTTCAAGAAAAAGCTCAAATCGTTGCCGACTACCAGCAAGCTGTTGGTGATACTGGTTCGCCAGAAGTGCAAGTTGCACTGCTGACCGCCAACATCAACAAACTGCAAGGTCACTTCAAGGCCAACGGTAAAGACCACCACTCCCGTCGTGGTCTGATCCGCATGGTAAACCAGCGTCGCAAGCTGCTGGACTACCTGAAAGGCAAAGATCTGAGCCGTTACAGCGCTCTGATCGGCCGCCTGGGTCTGCGTCGCTAATCAGCGATTGCGCTATGAGGTTGGTTGTCTGTCAGGCATCAGCGGTTTTCCGTTGGTGGCTGGCAGGCTCCCAGCCTCAAGTTTTATCTGCACTACCGTTTTACCCGGACAGTCAGCGGGCCGATTCCCGACATTGCCCAAGAATTTCGCAAGAAACCAGTTCCCCCAAGAGCCACAAAGAAGGTAGGACACCGTGAACCCGGTAATCAAAAAATTCCAGTTCGGTCAGTCGACCGTTACCCTCGAGACTGGCCGTATCGCCCGTCAGGCCTCCGGCGCAGTATTGGTCACCGTTGACGACGACGTCAGCGTATTGGTGACCGTAGTCGGTGCCAAGCAAGCCGATCCAGGCAAGGGCTTCTTCCCTCTGTCCGTTCACTACCAGGAAAAGACTTACGCTGCCGGTAAGATCCCTGGCGGTTTCTTCAAGCGTGAAGGCCGTCCTTCCGAGAAAGAAACCCTGACTTCCCGACTGATCGACCGTCCGATCCGTCCGCTGTTCCCGGAAGGCTTCATGAACGAAGTGCAGGTTGTCTGCACCGTCGTTTCCACCAGCAAGAAGACCGATCCGGACATCGCTGCGATGATCGGTACCTCGGCTGCCCTGGCCATCTCGGGCATTCCGTTCGACGGCCCGATCGGCGCCGCTCGCGTCGCTTTCCACGAAAGCACCGGCTACCTGCTGAACCCGACCTACGAGCAGCAAGCTGCTTCGAGCCTGGACATGGTCGTTGCCGGTACCTCTGACGCCGTACTGATGGTTGAATCGGAAGCCAAAGAGCTGACCGAAGACCAGATGCTGGGCGCGGTACTGTTTGCTCACGACGAGTTCCAGGTGGTGATCAACGCCGTCAAAGAACTGGCCGCTGAAGCTGCCAAGCCAACCTGGACCTGGGCTCCTGCTCCAGAAGCCACCGAACTGCTGGGCGCGATCCGTGCCGAGTTCGGCGAAGCGATCTCCCAGGCTTACACCATCACCGTCAAGGCTGACCGCTACGCACGTCTGGGCGAGCTGAAAGACCAGGTCGTTGCCAAGCTGTCCGGCGAAGAAGGCCAGCCTTCTGCTGCTGACGTCAAAGCCGCTTTCGGCGAAATCGAATACCGCACCGTTCGCGAAAACATCGTTAACGGCAAGCCACGTATCGACGGCCGCGACACCCGCACCGTACGTCCGCTGAACATCGAGGTCGGCGTTCTGCCGAAGACTCACGGTTCGGCGCTGTTCACCCGTGGCGAAACCCAGGCTCTGGTAGTCGCGACGCTGGGTACTGCCCGCGACGCACAGCTGCTGGACACCCTGGAAGGCGAGAAAAAAGACCCGTTCATGCTGCACTACAACTTCCCTCCGTTCTCGGTGGGCGAGTGCGGTCGCATGGGTGGTGCCGGTCGTCGTGAAATCGGTCACGGCCGTCTGGCCCGTCGTTCGGTTTCGGCCATGCTGCCAGCCGCTGACGTGTTCCCGTACACCATCCGTGTGGTTTCGGAAATCACCGAATCCAACGGTTCGAGCTCGATGGCTTCCGTTTGCGGCGCTTCCCTGGCCCTGATGGACGCTGGTGTGCCAATGAAGGCACCGGTTGCCGGTATCGCCATGGGTCTGGTTAAAGAAGGCGAGAAGTTCGCCGTCCTGACCGACATCCTGGGTGACGAAGACCACCTGGGCGACATGGACTTCAAAGTAGCCGGTACCGCCAAAGGCGTTACTGCGCTGCAGATGGACATCAAGATCAAGGGCATCACCGAAGAGATCATGGAAATCGCTCTGGGCCAAGCCCTGGAAGCGCGCCTGAACATCCTCGGCCAGATGAACCAGATCATCGGCCAGTCGCGTACCGAACTGTCGGCCAACGCTCCGACCATGATCGCGATGAAGATCGACACCGACAAGATTCGTGACGTTATCGGTAAAGGTGGCGCGACCATCCGTGCGATCTGCGAAGAAACCAAGGCTTCGATCGACATCGAAGACGACGGCTCGATCAAGATCTTCGGCGAAACCAAGGATGCCGCAGAAGCTGCTCGTCAGCGCGTTCTGAGCATCACTGCAGAAGCCGAGATCGGCAAGATCTACGTCGGCAAGGTTGAACGCATCGTCGACTTCGGCGCATTCGTCAACATCCTGCCGGGCAAGGACGGTCTGGTGCACATCTCGATGCTGAGCGACGCTCGCGTAGAGAAAGTCACCGACATCCTGAAAGAAGGCCAGGAAGTGGAAGTGCTGGTACTGGACGTGGACAACCGCGGTCGTATCAAGCTGTCCATCAAAGACGTGGCAGCGGCCAAGGCTTCGGGCGTTTAATCAGCCCACAGCTTTAGCGCAATGAAAATGCCCCGCCGTGAAAACGGCGGGGCATTTTTTTGTCTGCGAAATACCGGGACAGGCTTTGAAGTTGCCGGACTTCAAGACCGGTGCTAGGTTTAGCCCACCGCCCGTGTAGCTCAGCCGGTAGAGCAGCGCACTCGTAACGCGAAGGTCGCAGGTTCGATTCCTGTCTCGGGCACCATCCCCTCGCGCAATCCCGCGATTTATGTCTCCCAGGTCAAAGTTTTTGTGCGAGAGATGTAAAGAGCCGTGTAATTCGTCATGCAAACGTCCTATATTCGGTGCCTGCATGAGCATCGCTTAGCAGTTTTCAGATGATCCCGAATGGTTCCGAAGGCCGGACAATCCGCGTCAGAGAGATCCTTGATGATCCAGATCCATCCTCCATTCTTACGATCAGCGAGAACGCCATGACCGAATTAACTCAAGAGCAACGTCACGCACTAGCGCTGGAAAAATACATTCAGGACGTCCCGGACCTGAAAGAAGAGATCAAGGACCTGAGTCCTGATGATCAGAAAGACCAGATCCAGTGGGCATTCGAGGACGAAGCCGAAGCCCAGGGCTTGCAGCCGTGGGAGCTGACGCTCAAGTACACCAGCACCCCTGAAGAGTTTGAGGCCAAGCGCCTGGAGCTGCACAAGGAGGCGGCCGAGGTGTTGGGCGTCGAGTGGGACGAGTACTGCGAGATGAACAATCTGGTGGTCTGAAACAAAAACGCCAGCCTCAACCGGGCTGGCGTTTTTTATTGCGTGACAGCCTCAGAGGCTCAGACGCATCGACAGGTCCACCGCCTTCACGTCCTTGGTCATCGCCCCGATCGAGATGTAATCCACGCCGGTTTCGGCGATCGGCAGCAGCGTGCTTTCGTTGATGCCGCCGCTGGCTTCCAGTTTGGCCTTGCAGCCATTCAGGCGCACGGCTTCGCGCATGTCATCCAGGCTCAGTTCGTCGAGCATGATGATGTCGGCGCCGGCAGTCAGCGCCTCCTTCAGTTCTTCCAGGCTCTCCACTTCGACCTCCACCGGTTTGCCCGGCGCGATCTTGTGCGCGGCGGCGATGGCCTGCGCGATGCCACCGCTGGCGGCGATGTGGTTTTCCTTGATCAGGAACGCGTCGTAAAGGCCGATGCGGTGGTTGTGGCAACCACCGCAGGTCACCGCGTATTTCTGCGCCAGACGCAGGCCCGGCAGGGTCTTGCGGGTATCCAGCAGCTTGACCTGAGTTTGCGCCACGAAGTCCGCCAGATATTGCGCACGCGTGGCCACGCCGGACAGCAGTTGCAGGAAGTTCAGCGCGCTGCGTTCGCCAGTCAGCAACGAACGGGCCGGGCCCTCCAGATGAAACAACGGCTGGTTGGGTTTGACCCGTTCACCGTCCCGTACCTGCCAGTGCACCGCGACGCGCGGATCGAGCTGGCGAAACACCGTGTCGACCCACGCCGTGCCGCAGATAACCGCCTCGTCGCGAGTGATGATGGTGGCTTTGGCCAGACGTTCGGCCGGGATCAGTTGTGCGGTGATGTCGCCGCTGCCGACATCTTCGAGCAACGCACGGCGCACGTTGGCTTCGATTTCGGCGGTCAGATCGGCGAGACGTAGATTCGGCATAACGGGCTCCACAAACTAAGTGCGCCGATTATAGGGGCATGGCGAGAGCCAACCCAAGGCGAGAACGCGCGTGCCTAACTGCAACTGGTCGATTTTCTGTGAGCAAAGCGCCGTTTTTCGTGGTCACTGGAAGGTGTCGCGGGCATAGGGGAAACCCTGACGGCTGTAGCGCCGGTGACAAGTTTTGCAAGATAATCCGCCTTGCATTTGACGTCATGGCTTTGACGCCGATGTGGGAGCGGGCTTGCTCGCGAAAGCGGTTTGTCAGTGACAGTTTTGGCGAACGACACACCGCTTTCGCGAGCAAGCCCGCTCCCACAGGGAATTGCGCGGTAACTGCCCAGTGGAATCACCGTTTCAGGAGGCTTGGATGCACAACGACGGGAATGTAGTGCCTTTGCACAAGGCCGCTACCGATCAGGCGAATCATTCGCCGCTCGCCCGCCTGCCTGTGATTCTGCTTCAGGTCCGCGACAAGGCCGCCCAGCAACTGCGCCACGGTTTGCAGGAGTTGTTCGATAATGCCGACGACACCCTGTTCGAAATGGCCGACCGAGCGCGCAACGATGTCGAGCAGAACATCTTTTTCGAAGCCATGCGCGACCTGCGCCTCAAGCGCAAAAACATCGAACGGGGTTTTCTCGAGCAATTCTTCGAAGCCTTTGTCGCGCTGATTCAATACGAAGTCGTGCAACCCACATTGTCCGGCACGCTGATATTCGAGGATTCGGCACCGCGTACCGATGACATGGAGCGCAGCGTGGCGGTCGAGACCATGGTCGGGCGGGTGCTCAAGCGTGATGGTTTTGCCCTCGATCAACTGACCGCGCGGCTCAACGTGTTGCTGGGCAAGGATTTCGATAACCAACACAATCCGCTCGGCCCGGCGATGCTCTGCGAGTTCTTTCTGCAGGCCGGACGTAACCTGGGCGTGGAGATCAAGGTCAAGCTGATCCTGCTCAAACTGTTCGAACGCTACGTGCTGGCCGATACCGAGCAGTTGTATGCCGAAGCCAATCAGTTGCTGGTCGCCACCGGCGTGTTGCCTGAGTTGAAACCGGCCCCCGCACGCCGCGCAATCGAGCGTGCGGCAGCAAGCATCAGCAGCGAAGAGAGTGACGAACCCGCGCCCGCCGACGAAGGCGTGCAGGAAGTCTTCGCCGCGTTGCAGGAACTGCTGCTGCACGTGCGCGGCAGTGTCGCGCCGACCCTGGAGCCGAGTGCGGCGGCGCAACCGATCAGCACCCGCGATCTACTGCGCCTGCTTTCACACTTGCAGCAATACGTCCCGGCACTGGCGGCGCAGGACGATTTCGATCTGCGCAATCAGCTTGAGCAGCTGCTGACGCGGGTCAGCGTGAGGAGCGGCAAATCACGCATTGTCGACGGCGCGGATGAAGACGTGATCAACCTGATCGCCATGGTCTTCGATTGCATCCTCGAAGACCGTAACCTCCCGGATTCGCTCAAGGCGTTGATCGCGCGTTTGCAGATTCCGATGCTCAAGGTGGCAGTACTCGACAAGAGCTTCTTCAGCCGCAGCAGCCACCCGGCGCGGCGCCTGCTCAATGAAATCGCCGATGCCGCCATGGGCTGGGGCGATTGCAATGGCGAGGCGCGTGACAGCCTGTATCTGCGCATCGAACAAGTGGTGCAGCGCCTGTTGAGTGACTTCGTCGACGACCCGGCGATTTTCTCCGAGTTGCTCGCCGATTTCCTGGCCTTCACCAGTGATGAGCGGCGGCGCAGCGAATTGCTCGAACAGCGTTTGCGCGATGCCGAGGAAGGGCGGGCGAAAACCGAACTGGCTCGGCAGCGAGTCGAGCATGTGCTGAACCAGGCGTTGCTGGGTAAAGTCCTGCCGCCGTCGGTGGTGACCTTTGTGCGTGATGCGTGGAGCAAAGTGCTGCTGCTGACTTGCCTCAAACATGGCGACCACTGCGCGGAGTGGCAGGCCGATGTGCAGACCATGGAGCAATTGATCTGGAGCGTGCAGCGTCACGACGAGGCGGACGCCGGTCTGCAGTTGCTGGCGCTGGTGCCAGGGTTGCTCAAATCATTGCGTGATGGCCTGAGCAGTTCGGCGTTTGATCCGTTCGCCACCAGCGAATTTTTCAGCGAGCTGGAAGCCCTGCATGTGCGGGTGCTTGAACCGCTCACCGAGCAGCCGCCGGCCGATGCGCCGGCATTGGTGGAGGTGTCGCAGCACATCACCCTGCGTAGCGCCGACGAGGGCGTGATCGGCGTGAATGCCAGCGGCCTGGCGCATGACGACCCGGGGCTGCGTCAGTTGGAGCAACTGCGTCTGGGCAGTTGGGTGGCGTTCCAGGAAGACGACGAGCACAGCCTGCGTTGCAAGCTCGCAGCGATCATCGAAGCCACCGGCAAATACGTGTTCGTCGACCGCACCGGGATGAAAGTGCTGGAGCGCAGCCGTGTCGAGCTGGCTCTTGAGTTCCGCCGTGGTGCGGTGCGGGCACTGGATGACACCTTGCTGTTCGATCGGGCGCTGGAGTCGGTGCTCGGCAATCTGCGGCGACTCAATCGCGGCAAGTGATCGCGCGCCGGGGGCCGATCACGGCATACTGGGCGCCAACACAGTCGGCGTTGAAGGAATCGGTATGCAGTTGGATCCCGCTAGCGGGTGGTGTCACGGGGTACAGGTCTGCCCATCGCCCAACTTCAATGAACGCCCTGCGGGCGAAATCTCCCTGTTGGTGATCCACAACATCAGCCTGCCGCCGGCGCAGTTCGCCACCGGCAAGGTGCAGGAATTTTTCCAGAATCGTCTGGATGTCACCGAGCATCCCTATTTTGCAGGGATTGCCGACCTGCGCGTCTCGGCGCATTTTCTGATCGAACGTGACGGCACCGTCACCCAGTTTGTCTCCTGTCTTGAGCGGGCGTGGCATGCTGGCGTGTCGATGTTCGAAGGTCGGGAAACCTGTAACGATTTTTCCGTGGGCATCGAGCTCGAAGGCACCGATGATCTGCCCTTTACCGATGCGCAGTATCAGGCGCTGATCACGTTGACGCGTCAGCTGCAAACAGCATTTCCGGCTATCACCGGCGCCCGTATCTGCGGGCACAGCGACATCGCACCCGGGCGCAAGACCGATCCTGGCCCGGCATTCGACTGGGCGCGTTACCGCGCAGCCCTGGCACAAGAGGAAGGACAATGAGTTTTCTGGTGTTACTGCTGGCGGTCTGGATCGAGAAATTCTCGGCCCTGCGCCATCGGGTTCAACGCGATGGCGGATGGATCCGCGAACTGCACAAACTCGAAACCAGCGCGCGCCTGGCCCAGCGACCATGGCTGGTGCTGACGATTCTGGTGTTGCTGCCGGTGGCGCTGCTTGCCTTGTTGCTGGTGGTACTGGAACCCGTCGCTTACGGCTTGCTGGCGCTGCCGGTGCATTTGCTGGTGGTGATTTATGCGCTGGGGCGCGGTGATCTGCTCGGCGGTCTCGGGCCGTTTCGTGATGCATGGCGTCGCGAAGACCTGCAAGCCGCCGCGCATGTGGCCAAGCGTGATCTGGATATCTGTGCCGACAGTGGTGAGCAATTGCTGGATCGGGTCCAAGGGCACCTGTTGTGGCAGGCCTATCAAAGTTTCTTCGCGGTGATCTTCTGGTACTTCGTGCTCGGTCCGGTCGCGGCGCTGGCTTATCGCTTGCTCGCATTGGCGGAAGAACACAGCCAGAACCCGGCGCTCGCCGAACGTGCCGGCCAGTTACGTCACGCCTTTGACTGGTTGCCAGTGCGCTTGCTCGCCGCCAGTCTGGCTCTGGTCGGCAATTTCGTCGCGGTCAGCCGGGTGATGTTGCATGAGCTGCTGAACTGGAACATCAGCGCCGCGCAGCTGATCAACAAGGTCGGGCTGGCAGCGGGTGAGATCCCGCCGCCGGTAGTTGGCCCTGAAGGCATCAACACTCTCGACTGCCTGTGGGAACTGCTGCTGCGTGCGGCGGTGCTGTGGTATGCCGGGTTTGCCTTGTGGACAGTGTTGATCCACTGATACTCGCCCGTGAAATTCATTGTGGTGAGGGGATTTATCCCCGATGGCGCGCGCAGCGGCCCCAATATCTTAATGGGGCTGCTGCGCAGCCCATCGGGGATAAATCCCCTCGCCACAGGTCAGTGACCGGCGCAGCGTAGTCGTTAACCTTAAGTTACAAAACCTCTCCCCGATTTGAGCTATACAGAGACAGCGCCCGATAGTGGCTTTCTGCTGTCGCCCCGCGCCTGCCAATAAAAACAAGAAAAACCAAGGGAGACTTCCAGTGAAGAGCTTGCTCTATCCCGCCGTCTCGCTGATGAACCGTCTGAGCTTCGGCATGAAGTTCAGCTTGATCAGCGTGCTGTTCCTGGTGCCGATGCTGGTGACCAATTTTTATCTGGTGCGCGATTCCTATCGCGAGTTCCAGGGCACCCGGATCGAATTGCAGAGCCTCGATCTGCTGGGCAGCAGCCTGAGCCTGCGCCGGGACCTGGAGACGCTGAACAATCTGGTGCAGATCAACGTCACCCTCGGTCAGTCCGGCAAAGCCGACAACCTCGAAGCGCAGATCAGCAGCCTGGAGCAAACCGTGCTGGCGCGCCTGCAAGGTTTGCAGGCGATGACCGACGATCCCGAACAGATCAAACTGTTCGACGGCAAACGCGATGAAATGGTCAGCGCGTTCAAGGCCCAACAGGCGGAAAGCTCCCTGCAAAGCAAAAGCGCGATGATCGGCAAACTGCTCGGCAATGCGCAGATCTTCAGCCAGATCGTCACCAGTCAGGCCGGTTTGAGCCGCGACAACCAGAGCGACATCCGCCAACTCAGCGAGCTGCTCACCAATATCACTCCGGCCGTGACCCAGACTCTCGGCGAAGGTCGGGCCATCGGTTCGTATTCGTTGGGGCAGGGCTTTCTCAACAGTTCGTCGAGCAGCCGTTTCGACGAGCTGCTGGCGCAGATCGAAAAGCTCCAGGCTGAATACGCGTTGAAACTGCAGGACGCCCTCGACTCCAGCCAGGCCGCGCGCGCCAGTCTCAGCGCGCCGGCCGACAGCAGCAAGGCTTCGCTCAAACAGGCCAGTGAACTGTTTGAGGCGAAAGTCGTGGTGGCCGAGACCCTCGATACCCCGTGGCAGGCGTTCTACGATCAGGTCACCGGGCTGATGGCGCAGACCTACCAGCTCAATGACGCGACGCTGAAATTCCTCGATACCCAACTGCAGCAGCGCCTGGCGCAAAACCGCACGCACATGGTGTTGCAGGCGGTGGCGCTGGCGGTGGTGTTCGTGCTGATTTTCTATCTCTACGGCGGGTTCTACGCCTCGACTCGCACCACGCTCAAGCGCCTGGGCGTGATGATGGACAAGGTCGCGGCCGGTGACATGACGGTCAATTTCAAGGCCAACAGTCGCGATGAACTCGGCGAGCTGGGTGAGGTGTTCAACGGCACCGTGAGGAAAATCCACGACCTGATCGAACGAGTCGGGCAGACCGTGGCTGAGGTCGAGCGCCAGGCCGGGCAGGTGGAAACTGTCTCGGCGCAAAGCAATCAGGCGGTGGCCGGGCAGCGCACGCAGATCGAGCAAGTGGCGACCGCGATGAACCAAATGTCGGCGACCTCGCTGGAAGTTGCACGCAGCGCAGCGGCAGCGGTGAGCAGCGCGCACAGCGTCAACGATGAAACCGTCAGCGGTCGCACACTGGTGGAGTCGCAGCAGGGCAGCATTGCTGCGCTGGCCAGTGAGATCGATCAATCGGTGCTGGTGATCAACCAGTTGGCCAGCGACAGCCAGTCGATCAGCCGCGTGCTGGAAGTGATCAAGAGCATTGCCGAACAGACCAACTTGCTGGCGCTCAACGCCGCCATCGAAGCAGCCCGGGCCGGCGAGCAGGGCCGGGGATTTGCGGTGGTGGCGGACGAAGTGCGTACGTTGGCCAAGCGCACCCAGCAATCGACCGAAGAAATCGAGCAGATGATCAGCAAGCTGCATGGCGGCGTGGGCGCTGCGGTGAAGGCCATGGGCATTAGCCATCAGATGGCCAACGGCACGGTCGGGCAGTCGGAAAAGGTCCAGCAGGCGCTGGAAAATATCCTCGGCGCGGTAGGCATGATCGTCGACCAGAACCAGCAGATCGCTGCCGCCGTGGAGCAACAGACTGCGGTGGCCCATGACATCGACCAGAACATCGTCGAGATCAATCGCGCTGGCGAGCGCACGGCCCAGGGGGCGCACCAGACGGAGGACGCCAGCCGGGCACTGTCGGCGCAGGTAGTGGAGCTGAAACACCTGATCAGCGCGTTCCGCGTCTGATCGAGCGCGAATTCTGTAGGAGTGAGCCTGCTCGCGATAGCGGTGTGTCAGTCAATTCAATTGTTGGCTGATACACCGCTATCGCGAGCAGGCTCACTCCTACAAGGGCGGTAATGTCAGAACATTTTGTAATGCATTGATACTTACGCTTGTAAGCCAATTCCTGTTTTCTTTCGACGGCTGGCTTTTCGTCATTAATGAGCCAGTATCCGAGTTCTGCTGATTGCGTCGAGGAGGCCGCTCATGTCCGTTGCAACCCTGGGAATCCAGGGCCGTTGTGCTCATTGCCAGACCCTACAGGTACTCAAACCCTGGCAACTCAACGCCATCGCAATCAACGAACCGTTCACTTGCGCGCACTGCCAGGAAGCTCTGGAGCTGCGCTGCCCTAAACAGATCAAACGCTTCAAGTCCCTCGATTCGCTGGGATTGCTGCGCTTCAGCGCGTCGGTAACCGTGTGCACTGCGCTGCTGGTGGCGTTGGTCATGGAATGGATCGGGCTGCTCAGCGTGGCTGAACAGTTGAATGCGTCGTTGATCGTGATTTTTATCTACTTCGCACTGGCACGCTTTGTCCGTCAACGTCAGCACATGACCTTGATTCTCGAAGCGGCCAAGGCCCACGGCGACTGATTACCAACCGAACACTTCGCAGCTGTTGGCGGTGCTGGCGGCGGCCAGTCGTTCTGCACTGACATTCATCAACTCGGCCAGTGCCGCACAGATCGCCGGCAAGTGCGCCGGTGTATTGCGTACTCCGGGAAACATCGCCGGCGCCATGTCCGGAGAGTCGGTCTCCAGCACGATCGAATCCAGCGGCAGATCCGCCAATACCCGATGCATGCGCAACGCCTGCGGCCAGGTCGGCGCGCCGCCCAGACCCAGTTTGAAACCGAGCTTGATGTATTCGCGTGCTTCTTCGCGGCTGCCGGCGAACGCGTGGATGATGCCCGCGCGCTTGAGCTTAAAGCGCTTGAGCGTGGCGATCACCGCGGCGTGGCTGCGGCGCACGTGGATCAGCGCCGGCAGTTCGAAATCTGCCGCCAGTTGCAGCTGCGCGTCGAACAGCGCCTGCTGGCGTTCGCGGTCGAGGGTTTCGATGAAGTAATCCAGGCCGATCTCGCCCACCGCACACAGTTGCCGATGGCCGCGTAGCCGCGTCAGCCAGTCGCCGAGTGCGCGTAGATCTTCGGGTTGATGCTGATCGAGGTACACCGGGTGCAGACCAAATGCTGCGTACAGATCCGCATCGCTCTGCACCAGCTCCCATACCCGCTGCCAATTGCCCTGATAAACCCCCAGCACCACCATCCGCCGCACCCCGAGGGCGCGGCTTTCGGCGAGCAACGCCGAGCGATCGGCGTCGAAGTCGGGGAAGTCGAGGTGGGTGTGGCTGTCGATCAGCTCCACGGTTCAGTCCCGATGAATACGCTGCTTGAAGGTCCGCGCGATGGCCTGCACTCCAGGCTTGTATTGCGATTGCTCGACGGCGGCCAGCGCCAGTTCCAGCGCCTTGTCGGCGATCAACTGGTGCTGCTGGGCCATGGCGTTGACCGGCAGCGGCAGGAAGTCGAGCAACTGCGTGTCACCGAAGGTGCCCAGGCGCAGCGGGCGGGATTTGAGCGGGAAGTCATGCAGTGCATCGAACACGCCCTGCAACAGCACGTAGGACGTGGTCACCAGCGCATCCGGCAAATGCCCCAGACGTTGCAGGAGTTCTTCCATCAGTTGCTTGCCGCATTCACGGCTGAAGGACTCGGCGTGCTCGATCAGCACTTCGCCTTTGAACTCGACCAGCGCCTGCTTGAAGCCCGCCGCACGTTCCTGACTGATGCTCAGCTCCGGACGCGCGCCGAGCAGCACGATCTGTTTCGGCTGCGGATCGAGCAGACTCTGGGTCAGGTGCAGGCTGGCTTCGCGGTCATCACTGATCACCGAGCAGAAATGCTCCGGTTCCATGACCCGGTCGATGGCGATGATCGGCAAGCCCTTGGCCTGCAGCTGGCGATAGCTGTCGTCACCGGCCGGCAGGCAACTGGCGACGATCAGCGCATCGCAACGGCGCGCCTTGAACAGTTGCAGCAACTGGCGCTCGCTGTCCGGCGCATCGTCGGAGCTCGCAATCAGTAACTGATAACCCCGCGCCCGCGCGCCTTGCTCCAGCAGTTTGGCGATCCGCGCGTAACTGGGGTTTTCCAGGTCCGGCAGAATAAAACCCAACGTGCGGGTGTGCCGACTGCGCAACCCGGCCGCTTGCGGGTTGGGGGTGAAGCCGTGCTGTTCAACGACCGCACGCACCCGCTCGACCGTGGCGTTGCTGATGCGTTGCTGTTCGGCCTTGCCGTTGATGACGTAGCTGGCGGTGGTCACGGACACTCCGGCCAACCGCGCGATATCACTGAGTTTCAACCCGGGATTTCCTTGTTTTTTCGAGCTTGCCGCCACATTTTCGCCAATCCTACCCGATTCGGGCAGACGACTATTGTCGCAGCGCATCCGACAAGTTGGACTTCAAGGATGAGACATTATCGAGTAACGTGCCGATCAATCTAGATTAAACGTTTCAGCAAGCGTATTTTCTACGTTTTAGACGCCTTTGGCCGGTTCTGCCGTGAAACCGCCAAAACTGCCGCTGAAAAGCAGGCTGACCAGCGCCTAAGCTGTGACCATTCAAAACAATATCCTGGCGCATCCATGTGCCAAAAAGGAGATCGCATGCTCGAGCTCACTATAGAGCAGATATCCATGGGCCAATCGGCTGTGGATAAACCCGCCGCCCTGCAACTACTCGCCAATCATCTGGTGGCCGATGGCCTAGTCGCCGATGGCTATCTCGCCGGCTTGCAGGCCCGGGAAGCCCAGGGCTCGACCTTTCTCGGCCAAGGTATCGCCATCCCCCACGGTACGCCCGAGACCCGCGATCAGGTATTCGCCACCGGCGTGCGGCTGATGCAGTTTCCCGAGGGCGTGGATTGGGGCGATGGCCAGATCGTTTACCTGGCGATCGGCATCGCCGCCAAATCCGACGAACACCTGCGCCTGCTGCAACTGCTGACCCGCGCCCTCGGCGAGACCGACCTGGGTCAGGCCCTGCGCCGCGCCAGCTCGCCGCAAGCGCTGCTGAAACTGCTGCAAGGCGCGCCACAGGAACTGGCGCTGGATGCGCAGATGATCGGCCTCGGCGTGTCGGCTGACGATTTCGAAGAATTGGTCTGGCGTGGCGCGCGTCTGTTGCGTCAGGCCGATTGTGTGAGCAATGGTTTTGCCGGCGTGTTGCAACAAGTCGAAGCGCTGCCACTGGGCGATGGCCTGTGGTGGCTGCACAGCGAGCAGACCGTGAAACGTCCGGGCCTGGCGTTCGTCACCCCGGACAAACCGATGCGTTACCTCGGCCAGCCGCTCAGCGGTCTGTTCTGTCTGGCCAGTCTGGGTGAGGCGCATCAGGCGCTGCTCGAACGCCTGTGTGCGCTGCTCATCGAAGGGCGCGGCCATGAATTGGGCCGCGCCACCAGCAGCCGCAAAGTCCTCGAAGTGCTCGGCGGCGAACTGCCGGCCGATTGGCCGAGCGCGCGTATTGCCCTGGCCAACGCCCACGGTTTGCATGCACGTCCGGCGAAGATCCTTGCGCAACTGGCGAAGAGTTTCGACGGTGAAATCCGTGTGCGCATCGTCGACAGCGCGGACAGTGCCGTGTCGGTAAAAAGCCTGAGCAAATTGCTGAGCCTCGGCGCCCGTCGTGGTCAGGTGCTGGAGTTGATCGCTGAACCGAGCATCGCCGCCGATGCCCTTCCGGCGCTGCTGGCCGCTATCGAAGAAGGCCTTGGTGAAGAAGTCGAACCGCTGCCGGCCGTGAGCCAGCAACGCGAAGCCATCGCCGATATCGCCGAAGTGCTGATCGCCCCGGCGTCCGGCGCGCAGTTGCAGGCGATCCCTGCTGCACCGGGCATCGCCATTGGCCCAGCGCACATTCAGGTGCAACAGGCTATCGATTACCCGTTGCGCGGCGAGTCTGCCGCCATCGAGCGCGAACGTCTCAAGCAAGCGCTGAGCGATGTGCGCAGTGACATTCAGGGTCTGATCGAACGCAGCAAGGCCAAGGCGATTCGCGAGATTTTCATCACCCACCAGGAAATGCTCGACGACCCGGAACTGACCGACGAAGTCGACACCCGTCTCAAGCAAGGCGAAAGCGCCGAAGCGGCGTGGATGGCGGTGATTGAAGCAGCGGCCAAACAACAGGAATCGCTGCAGGACGCGTTGCTCGCCGAGCGGGCGGCGGACCTCCGTGACATCGGGCGCCGGGTGCTGGCGCAACTCTGTGGCGTGCAGACGCCGAACGAGCCTGAACAACCGTACATTCTGGTGATGGACGAGGTCGGTCCGTCGGACGTCGCACGGCTCGATCCGGCGCGGGTAGCAGGGATTCTCACCGCGCGCGGCGGCGCCACGGCGCACAGTGCAATCGTCGCCCGTGCTCTTGGTATTCCTGCGCTGGTCGGAGCTGGCGCTGCGGTGTTGCTGCTGGAACCGGGCACGCCGTTGCTGCTCGACGGCCAGCGCGGTCGCCTGCACGTCGACGCCGATGCCGCGACCCTGCAACGCGCCGCCGAAGAACGCGACACCCGCGAGCAGCGTCTCAAGGCTGCCGCCGAACAACGCCATCAACCGGCGCACACCACTGACGGTCACGCCGTGGAAGTGTTCGCCAACATCGGTGAAAGCGCCGGGGTCAGTGCTGCGGTCGAGCAGGGTGCCGAGGGCATCGGCCTACTGCGCACCGAACTGATTTTCATGGCTCACCCGCAAGCGCCAGACGAAGCCACTCAGGAAGCCGAATACCGCCGCGTTCTCGACGGCCTCGCCGGGCGACCGCTGGTGGTGCGCACCCTTGATGTCGGCGGCGACAAACCGCTGCCATATTGGCCGATCGCCAAGGAGGAAAACCCGTTCCTCGGCGTGCGCGGCATTCGCCTGACCTTGCAGCGTCCACAGGTCATGGAAGCGCAATTGCGCGCCTTGCTGCGTTCGGCGGATAACCGGCCGCTGCGGATCATGTTCCCGATGGTCGGCAGCGTCGAAGAATGGCGTCAGGCCCGCGACATGACCGAGCGCTTGCGCCTGGAAATCCCGGTCGCTGATCTGCAACTGGGGATCATGATCGAAGTACCGTCAGCGGCCTTGCTGGCGCCGGTATTGGCCAAGGAAGTCGACTTCTTCAGCGTCGGTACCAACGACCTGACGCAATACACCCTGGCCATCGACCGTGGTCACCCGACCCTCTCGGCCCAGGCTGACGGCCTGCACCCGGCGGTGCTGCAACTGATCGACATCACCGTGCGCGCCGCACATACCCATGGCAAATGGGTCGGCGTGTGCGGCGAGCTGGCGGCGGATCCGCTGGCGGTGCCGGTGCTGGTCGGCCTCGGTGTCGATGAGCTGAGCGTGTCCGGTCGCAGCATCGCCGAGGTCAAGGCGCGCATCCGCGAACTCAGCCTGACCCAGGCGCAAACCCTTGCTCAACAAGCCCTCACCGTGGGCAGCGCGAACGAAGTGCGTGCATTAGTGGAGGCCCTGTAATGGCCAAGATTCTCACCCTGACCCTCAACCCGGCGCTGGACCTCACGGTCGAGCTGCCACGCCTGGAGGCCGGTCAGGTCAACCGCAGCGACGAGATGCACACCCACGCCGCCGGCAAAGGCGTGAACGTCGCCCAGGTACTCGCAGACCTCGGGCATCAACTGACGGTCAGCGGCTTTCTCGGCGAAGACAATCTGCAAGCCTTCGAGACTTTGTTCGCCAAGCGCGGCTTTGTCGATGCGTTCATTCGCGTGCCGGGGGAGACGCGCAGCAACATCAAGGTCGCCGAGCACGACGGGCGCATCACCGACATCAACGGCCCGGGGCCGGTGGTCGACGCGACGGCGCAGCAGGCGTTGCTTGAGCGTCTGCTGCAGATCGCTCCGGGGCATGACGCGGTGGTGGTCGCCGGCAGTCTGCCGCGTGGCGTCAGCGCGCAGTGGTTGCGTGAGTTGATCGAACGCCTGAACGGTCTCGGCCTGAAAGTCGCCCTCGACAGCAGTGGCGAAGCTTTGCGCGCGGCCATTGAAGGGCGTCCGTGGCTGATCAAGCCGAATACTGAAGAACTCGCCGATGCGCTCGATTGCGATGTGGTTTCGCACGCCGCCGAAGCTCAGGCTGCGGCGTGCCTGCACGCCAAGGGTATCGAGCACGTAGTGATCTCCCACGGTGCCGACGGTGTGAACTGGTTCAGCGTCGGCTCGGCGCTGCATGCCACGCCGCCCAAGGTTACGGTTGCCAGCACGGTGGGTGCCGGTGACTCGTTGCTGGCCGGCATGCTCCACGGTCTGCTCAGTGCCGACACGCCCGAGCAGACCCTGCGCACGGCCACGGCGATTGCCGCGATGGCGGTGACGCAGATCGGTTTCGGCATCAACGATGCGGCGCAACTGGCGCAGCTCGAACAGGGCGTACGCGTGCGTCCCCTGACAGAACAATAAGAGGGTTTGTCATGAAATTAGCCATTGTCACGGCCTGTCCGAACGGCATGGTCACCAGTGTGCTGTGCGCCCGTCTGCTGGACGCGGCGGCCCAGCGTCAGGGCTGGAGCACCAGCGTTGAAGTGGTCGATGCGGCGCACCCGGAGCGCGAATTGTCGGCTGCCACCATTGAAGCGGCGGAGTGGGTGTTGCTGGTCGCCACCGGTGATGTCGACATGCGCCGTTTCGTCGGCAAGCGCGTGTTCCGCATTGCCCCGGCGCAAGCGCTGCAGGATGTCGAAGCGGTGCTGCGCCGTGGTGCGCAAGAGGCCGAAGTTTACCTCGCCAGCGAAGCCGTCCCGGTTGCCGCTGCGCCACGTGCGCCACGCATCGTCGCCATCACTGCGTGCCCGACGGGTGTTGCCCACACCTTCATGGCGGCCGAGGCGTTGCAGCAGACGGCCAAGCGTCTGGGCTATGAACTGCACGTCGAAACCCAAGGCTCGGTCGGCGCGAAAACCCCGCTCAGTGCGACGGCCATTGCCGAGGCTGACGTGGTGTTGCTGGCGGCCGACATCGAAGTCGCCACCGAGCGTTTCGCCGGCAAGAAAATCTACCGTTGCGGCACCGGCATTGCCCTCAAGCAATCCGAAGCGACACTGAAAAAAGCCCTCGCCGAAGCTCAGGTCGAGAGCGCTGCGAGCGACGGCAAGGCGCCGGCCAAGCAAGAGAAAACCGGGGTTTACAAACACCTGCTGACCGGTGTTTCGTTCATGCTGCCGATGGTGGTGGCCGGGGGGCTGATGATCGCCTTGTCGTTCGTCTTCGGCATCACCGCGTTCAAGGAAGAGGGCACGCTGGCGGCGGCGCTGATGCAGATCGGCGGCGAGACCGCGTTCAAGCTGATGGTGCCGCTGCTCGCCGGGTACATCGCCTACTCGATCGCCGACCGTCCGGGCCTGGCGCCGGGGATGATTGGTGGCTTGCTCGCCAGTACGCTGGGGGCAGGGTTTATCGGCGGAATCGTCGCCGGGTTTATCGCCGGTTATGCGGCCAAGGCCATCAGTCGTTATGTGGCATTGCCGCAGAGCCTCGAAGCGCTGAAACCGATTCTGATCATCCCGTTGTTCGCCAGCCTGTTCACCGGTCTGGTGATGATCTACGTGGTCGGTAAACCGGTCGCGGGGATGCTTGCGGCACTGACGCATTTTCTCGACAGCATGGGCACCACCAACGCGATCCTGCTCGGCGTGTTGCTCGGCGGCATGATGTGCGTCGACCTCGGCGGGCCGATCAACAAAGCCGCGTATGCCTTCTCGGTGGGGCTGCTGGCTTCGCAGAGTTATGCACCGATGGCCGCGACCATGGCCGCCGGCATGGTGCCGCCAATCGGGCTGGGCATTGCCACTTTCATTGCTCGCCGCAAGTTTGCCCAGACCGAGCGCGAGGCCGGTAAAGCGGCGCTGGTGCTGGGGCTGTGTTTCATCTCCGAAGGGGCGATTCCGTTTGCCGCGAAAGACCCGCTGCGGGTGATTCCGGCGAGCATCGCCGGTGGTGCATTGACCGGCGCGTTGTCGATGTACTTCGGCTGCAAACTGATGGCGCCGCACGGTGGCTTGTTTGTGCTGGCGATCCCGAATGCGATCAATCATGCGTTGTTGTATCTGCTGGCGATTGTCGCGGGGAGTCTGTTGACTGCCGTTGTCTATGCGACGGTCAAGCGTCCGGAAGCCGTTGAGTTGGCGCTGGAACCGGCGAAGGCCTGACGGGCAACGCAGATCCCCTGTGGGAGCGAGCCTGCTCGCGAATGCAATCTGCCAGCGACATGTATGTTGACTGGCACATCGCTTTCGCGAGCAGGCTCGCTCCCACAATGGTTAGTGGTGTCATGGCGAGTTCATATAGCCGTGCTTAAGTTTTCCTTTTTTCAGGGAGAACACGCATGAGCGATTTCAATATCGGTCGCCGACGGGTCATGCAGGTTGTCGGTGCCGGGCTGCTGATGCCGGGGCTGGCGCCGGCGGTGATCGCGTCGGTCAAGGATCGGCCGCAACTCACCGACGGCGTGCAGTCCGGCGACCTGCAAGGCGACCGCGCGATGATCTGGAGCCGTACTGATCGTCCGGCGCGGATGGTGGTCGAGTGGGACACCCGCAGCCAGTTTCGTCACCCGCGCCGGGTAGTCTCGCCACTGGCCGATGCGCGCACTGACTTCACCGCCCGTGTCGAACTCACCGGGCTGCCCGCCGATCAGGCGGTTTTCTATCGGGTGTATTTCAAGGACGCGCAATCTGGCGTCGCCAGCGAACCGTGGCTCGGCCATTTGCGCAGCGCTCCGAAGGCGCGGCGCAATATCCGTTTCGTCTGGAGTGGCGACACCGTCGGCCAGGGCTTCGGCATCAATCCGGACATCGGCGGCATGCGCATCTACGAATCCATGCGCCTGCGCCTGCCGGACTTCTTTATCCACAGCGGCGACACCATCTACGCCGACGGCCCGGTGCCGGCGCAACTGACCACAGAGGGCGGGCGGATCTGGCGCAACCTCACCACCGAGGCCAAGAGCAAAGTCGCGCAGACCCTTGACGATTATCGCGGCAATTATCGCTACAACCTGATGGACGAAAACATCCGCCGTTTCAACGCCGAAGTCCCGCAGATCTGGCAGTGGGACGACCACGAAGTGGTCAACAACTGGTCGCCGGGCAAGCAGCTCGACGAGCGTTATCAGGAAAAAGATATCCACACCCTGGTCGGCCGCGCGCGCAAGGCCTGGCTGGAATATTCGCCGATGCGTTTGCAGGCGGCCGACGGCGGCGGGCGAATTTATCGCAAGCTCAGCTACGGGCCGATGCTCGATGTGTTCGTGCTCGACATGCGCAGCTATCGCGGGGCCAACGACGACAATCTCGGCGCGGCCAAACCGTTCCTCGGGCGTGAGCAACTGGACTGGCTCAAGCGTGGCTTGAAGCACTCCAAGGCGCAGTGGAAGGTGATCGCCGCCGACATGCCGATCGGCCTCGGTGTGCCCGACGGTGAAGTCAGCCCGGGCGTCGCACGCTGGGAGGCCGTGGCCAACGGTGATCCGGGCCCGGCGCAGGGACGTGAGCTGGAAGTCGCCGAGTTGCTCGGTTTTCTGCGGGCGCAGCAGGTGCGCAATTTCGTGTTTCTCACGGCGGACGTGCATTACTGCGCGGCGCATCACTACCACCCGGAGCGCGCGGCGTTTCAGGATTTTGAACCATTCTGGGAATTTGTCGCCGGGCCGCTGAATGCCGGGAGTTTCGGGCCCAACCCACTGGACAAGACCTTCGGGCCGGAGGTGGTGTTCCAGAAGGCCCCACCCACGCAGAATGCTTCACCTTTTGCCGGGTTTCAGTTCTTTGGCGAGGTGAACATCGAAGGGCAGAGCGGGGAGATGAGTGTGGTGTTGCGGGATTTGAATGGGGTAGCGGTTTTCGAGCAGAAATTGCAGCCAGTTTGAAGATCAAAAACAACCCTCACCCCGGCCCTCCCGAAATGTCGGACCGCTTGGAGGGTGAGGGTGTTTTTCGATTCGCGGCAATTTTTGTGATTTGCTCCAGTACATCATCCATCTGCTGCATTACTTCGAGATTACTGAATCGCACAACTTCAATGCCCTGACGTTCCAGGAAAAGCGTCCGACGTTGATCGTGGATCAAGCCCGCTATTTCATAGTGTTGACCCCCATCCAGCTCAATCGCCAGTTTCAGCTCTACGCAGTAAAAATCCAGGACATAGGGCGGACATGGAAACTGCCTGCGGAATTTCAGATTGGCGACTTGGCGTGAACGAAGTTTTTGCCAGAGTAATTGTTCGCAATCGGTTTGGCTGCTGCGTAACTGGCGGGCGAACTGAGCGAGAGTGAGGCGATTTTGCATGCTTCACGATCCTTGTGAAGTGGCTGGAAATCTCACTGTAGACGAGGACCCTCACCCCAGCCCTCTCCCGGAGGGAGAGGGAGCCTACGGAGTTGTATCGAGTTGTACATCGACCTGAAAGACCGAGTCGATTATGGATTCGGTGAATCACCTTCATAGCGGCGTAATTCGGCATCCCCAATCAGCCCCCCTCTTTTTCGGGGAGAGGGAGCCTACGGAGTTGTATCGAGGTGTACATCGACCTGAAAGACCGAGTCGATTACGGATTCGGTACATCACCTTCAGGTCGGCGTATTTATCCGGCATCCCCCAATCAGTCCCCTCTCCCTCCGGGAGAGGGTTAGGGTGAGGGGCTCTTTGGCTGAGTCAGTACACGTCGCGGCGATAGCGGCCCTGTTCGATCAGGCGTTCGACTTCGGTGGCGCCGAGGATGTCGTTGAGTGCCTGATCGACACCAGAAGCCATGCCCTGCAGGCTGCCGCAAATGTAGATCACCGCGCCGTCAGCCAGCCATTTTTTTAGCTCGTCAGCGGATTCACGCAAGCGATCCTGCACGTAGACCTTTTGCGCCTGATCCCGTGAAAACGCCAGATCGAGTCGTGCCAGATCGCCATTGATCAGCCACTCCTCCAGCTCTGCCCGGCAGAGGAAATCGTGCTGACGATTGCGCTCACCGAACAGCAGCCAGTGACGCTGCTGACCGTCGGCGATGCGTGCTTTGAGCAGGCTGCGCAATCCGGCGAGGCCGGTGCCGTTGCCCAGCAGAATCATCGGCACAGGTTCGTTCGGCAGGTGGAAACCGCTGTTGCGCCGCACGCGCAGGCTGATGCTGCCGCCCACGGGCGCATGTTCGGTCAGCCAGCCGGAGCCGATGCCGAGGCTGCCGTCGCTGTGTTGTTCCTGACGCACGATCAGTTCCAGCACGCCGTCGGCGGCAATCGAGGCGATCGAGTATTCGCGCATGGCCAGCGGCACCATCGCATCCACCAGCGCTTGCGCATGCAGGCCGACCAGATGCGCGCGATGCTCGGGCAACTGGCGGCTGGCGAGGGCGACTTCCAGTGGCTCTTCGAGGCCGTTGATCTTCACCGTGGTTTCGCCACGAATGCCGAGGCCGTCGAGGAAGTGTTCGATGGCCCACGGGCAGTTGCGCGGCAGCACTTCCACCAGATCACCGGCCAGCCAGCTGCTGGTGCTCGGCGCCCTCAGGCCCAGCAGGTACACCGGCGCGCCGCTGCTGTCGGGGTTCATCAGTTCGCGGCTGACCAGCGTCCAGTTGTCGTAGCTCGGCGCTTGCCAGGTGTCGACCGGCGCTTGCCCGGTCAGCTGTCCGAGCTGGGTTTGCCAATGACGCAGGGCGTAGGGGTCGCCGCTGTCGACTTCGACCGGGGCGAACAGGGTCTTGCCGCCGTGCTCGCCCAGCCACTGATGCAGGCGTCGGGCGAAACCGCAGAAATTCTGGTACTGGCGGTCGCCGAGGCCCAGCACCGCATAGTTCAGGCCGTCGAAGCTTGCAGCGTTGCTCAGCACTTTGCGCTCGAAACCACGCGCGCTGTCCGGTGCTTCGCCGTCGCCGAAGGTGCTGACCACGAACAGAGCGTTATTCGATTCACGCAGATCCTGCGCGCTGACGTTCGCCAGCGGCTGCACCTTCACTGGCAACCCGGCGGCTTGCAATTGCCCGGCGGTCTGCCACGCCAGTTGCTCGGCAAAACCGCTCTGGCTGGCGAAACCCACCAGCCATGCCGGTGCATCACCCACCTGTGCCTGAAGACCTTTGCGCGCATCCTGAATCTGCTTTTTCTTGCGACGGCGATCCAGATACAACAGCCATCCGGTGATGAAAAACAGCGGCATGCACGCGGCGGCGAGGGTGACGATGATCCGTCCGACCAGACCGAAATAGCTGCCGACGTGCAGCGCGTAAATGCTGGTCAACAGCTGCGCCTTGAAGCTCTTGTCGGCGTAGCGGTCGACACGTTTGACCGCGCCGGTGGCCGGGTCGAGGGTGATCTGGTTCAGCGCGCGATCATGCGGCGAGCTGTCGAGCAGGTAGAACACGGTCGCCGGTTGCCCGGCCACTGGCGGCATGCGGATGTTGTAGGCCGACAGGCCCGGGCCGGCAGCGCTGTAGATGCTGCTCCACATCGCCGCATAGTCGGCGGTCGGTGCCGGACCTTCTGGCGCCGGGCCGCGACCGCCGCGCACGCGCTCGTTTTGCGGCGCATCGGAAAGCAGTCTGGTCAGGCCCTTGTTGTACCACTCGTACGACCAGGACAACCCGGTCAACGCCAGCAGCAGATACACCAGCAGGCACCAAGTGCCGGCCACCGAGTGCAGATCCCAGTTGAAGCTGCGGCCCTTTTTCTTCCAGTCGAGGGTCAGCCACACGCGCCAGCTGTTCCACTGGCGTGGCCAGCGCAGATACAGCCCGGAGAGGCAGAAGAACAGCAGGATCAGGGTGCAGGCGCCGGTGATGTTGCGCCCGGTATCGCCCATAGCGAGAAAGCGGTGCAGTTGCAGCATCAGGCCGAAGAAGTCCTGACCCACGGCGTCGCCCATGAACTCGCCGGTGTATGGGTCGAAGTAGCGCATCTCGCCACGACGTTCGCCTTTGGGCGGGGTGAAGTAGACGCGCGCGGCGTTGCCACTGTCGGTTTCGACCCAGAGCATCCCGACTTTCTTGCCGGAGTTCGCTTCGATGTGTTCCACCAGCTCGACTGGAGGCAGGACGCCAGCGACCTGTTTTTCCACCTGCAACACCGACGGGTTCAGCGCCCGCAGGATTTCGTCCTGGAACGAATAGGCGGCACCGGTAATGCCCATCAGGGCCAGCACCAGCCCGGCAGTGATGCCGAAAAACCAGTGCAACTGGAACAGGGTTTTCTTCAACACGTCGCTCGCCTTGTCCGTTCGAAAATTGTCATCACGGCGCGCATTATGCCGTGGGTTGTCGAGAGCTTCTTTGATTACGCACAAAGGCCCCGTTCAATCTAATGAACGGGGCCGGATCTGCTGATTGCATTAACTGTGGGAGGGGGCTTGCTCCCGAATGCGTCGTGTCAGTCGATATCTATTTCACTGACACATCGCCTTCGCGAGCAAGCCCGCTCCCACATTTAAAGCATCCATCAGAAGTGGAAGTTGGTGCTCAACAGCGCCGTACGGCCCGCGGCCTGGTTGGCGAAGTGGGTCGAGAAGGCTTTGTCGTAGTAGGTTTCGTTGGTCAGGTTTTGCACGTTGAGTTGCAGGTCGACGTTTTTGCTTAGCTTGTAGGCGGCCATCGCGTCGTAACGTACATAGGAATCGACCATGGTGGTGTTGGCCACGCTGCCGTAAACGTCGTCGACGTAGAACGCGCCGCCACCGAGGGTCAGCTTCGGCGTGACCTGATAAGTGGTCCACAGGCTGGCGCTGTTTTTCGGCGTGTTGGGCAACTCGTTACCGTTGTTGATTTTGTTGGCTGGCAGGTCACCGCCGTCCACCTGTTCGCTGTCCATGTAGGCGTAGCCGGCGAACACTTGCCACTTGTCAGTGATCTTGCCGCTGGCCGACAGCTCGATACCTTGCACGCGGGTCTTGCCGGCGTTCTCGTAGGAGGTGGTGTCGACTTGTACACGAGCGTTTTCTTTTTCGGTGCGGAAGATGTCAGCGGTCAGCGACAGGCGATCGTTCAACAGATCCCACTTGGTGCCGATTTCGTAGTTCTTGGTGGTTTCCGGCTCCATGTCGCTCTTGAGCAGGTTGCCATTGCGATCCGGGGTGCCGCCCAGCGGGTTGCCTTCCTGGCCTTCACCGAGGGTGTTGCCCGGTGGCGTCGCGGAGGTCGCGTAGGAGGCGTAGATGCTGCCGTTCGGTGCCGGTTTGTAGACCACGCCGAACTGACCGGTGACGAATTCGCTGGTGTCATCACCCTTGGAGGTGGTGGTGCCGGCGTTGTTGTAGGTCTTGTAGTCGGTGTCGAAGTGGTCGTAACGCAGGCCCATGTTCACCAGCCACTGCTCGGACAACTCCAGGGTGTCGAACGCATACAGCGCGTAAGTGTTGGCCTTGGTGTCGGTGCCGGCGTAGTTGCGCGAGATCGCGCCGTTCCACGGATCGTTCGGATTCGGGTTCGACAGCGAGGTGCAGTTGTAGCCGCTCGATGCGCCAATCATCGACGGGGTGCAATTGGTGGTCGCAGCGCTGGTGCGCGGCGTGGTGTCAGTGTTGACGTTGTACGAGGACTTCTGGCCTTCCTCGCGGGTGTATTCGACACCGGTGGAGAAGCTGTTCTTGAAACCGGCGACGTAGAAATTGCCGAACAGATCAGTCTGGTTGGTGGTGGTCTCGGTGTTGCTGACCCGCGTGTTGGCACGGCGCCAAACGCTGCCATTGTTGACGTTGCCCTTGCTGTCGTCCGGCTGGGTGAGGATGTAATCCTGCATGCTGGTGCCATGGCGCAGGGTGTTCTTGATGGTCAGCGAGTCGCTCAGGTCATGCTCGATGGCGAAGGTCGCGGTGTCGGTGCGGCCCTTGCGGAAGTCGCGATCCAGACCGTAGAAGTTGCTGTGATCACCACCGGCGTACGGCTTGTCCGGGTTGGACTTGGTGCGTGCTGCCGAACCGCCGGCCGGAATGGTGTAGGGAATGCCCGAGTCCGGAGTGTCGTTGCTTTCCAGATGGTAGTAGTCGAGGTTGACGCGGGTGTCGGTACCCAGGCCAAACGCCAGGGACGGCGCGATACCCCAGCGATCGTAGTCGACCTTGTCGCGACCGGCGACATTGCTCTCGTGGCTCATCAGGTTCAGGCGGCCGGCAGCGGTGTCGCTGAACTGGTAGTTGCCGTCCAGGGTGTAACGCTGGGTCTGGTCGGAACCCCAGGTGAAACCACCATCAAACGAATTGCCCAGGTGCGCTTTCTTGCTCACCAGGTTGATGCTGCCGCCAGCCGCGCCGCGACCGCCGATGGCGGAGTTCGGGCCCTTGCTGACTTCGATGTTTTCCACGGCAAAGATTTCGCGACTCTGCGAACCGGTGTCGCGCACGCCGTCGAGGTAGGTGTCGCCCTGGGCATCGAAACCACGAATGAACGGACGATCGCCCTGCGGGTTGCCGCCTTCACCGGCACCGAAGGTGATGCCCGGCACGGTGCGCAGCGCGTCCTGCATGTTCAGGGCGCCGGTGTCTTTCAGGACTTGTTGCGGAATGACGGTGACCGAGCGCGGCGTGTCGACCAGCGGCGCGGTGTACTTGGGCGAGGAGGCTTTTTCGACCTGGTAGGACGTCGAGTCCTGCGCTTCGCCGGTGATGGCGGTAGCGTCCAGAGCGATGGCATTGCCGGAAGCTTTGCTGTCGGTCTTTTCCGCGGCGAAGACCATGTGCCCAGCAGAGCCGGCGGTGATGGCAACACCAATGGCCGAAGCAAGCAAACGTGGTGAACTGACCGGCAATTGAACCTGTTGACGTGACATTTTTATTCCCCTCCCCAAGGATTTGAGGTCGCGGAATATAGGGTAAACAGGTATTCGTATCAATTGCGAAACATTGTTATTCGCGACGAATTTACATTCTTTACAATTTAACCTTACGGTTTTTGCCGATTCATCCGTCATGCGGGTTTTACACAGCCAATAAGAATCAATACCATTGGCATCCCTTTACCATCAGGTACGATCGCCATGCTGCTGCACATCCCCGGCCTGTTCGCCAAAGCAGAAGTGCAGCGCATCCGCGAGGCGCTGGAGCAGGCGGATTGGGCCGATGGCAAGATCACCGCCGGCTATCAGTCGGCGAAGGCCAAGCACAATCTGCAGCTCCCGGAAGGCCACCCACTGGCCAAAGAAATCGGCGCAGCGATGCTCGAACGCTTGTGGAAAAATCCGCTGTTCATGTCGGCCGCGCTGCCGCACAAAGTATTCCCGCCGTTACTCAACTGCTACACGGCGGGCGGCAGTTTCGACTTTCACATCGACAACGCCGTGCGTCAGCCCAAAGGCAGCATCGAGCGGGTGCGCACCGATCTGTCGGCCACACTGTTTTTCAGCGAACCCGAGGATTACGACGGCGGCGAGCTGGAGATCCAGGACACTTTCGGCACGCAACGGGTGAAACTGCCCGCCGGCGATATGGTGCTGTACCCCGGCACCAGCCTGCACAAGGTCAATGCCGTCACCCGCGGCGCGCGTTATGCGTCGTTCTTCTGGACGCAAAGTCTGGTGCGCGAAGACAGCCAGCGCGCCCTGCTGTTCGAGATGGACGGGGCGATCCAGCAGCTCACTCAAGACATGCCCGATCACCCGTCGCTGATCCGCCTCACCGGCACCTATCACAATCTGTTGCGGCGCTGGGTCGAGGTATGAGTTTTCAACTGCGACGCGAAGAAGTACTCGACGGCGCCCAGCTCAACGCCATGCTTGAAGAAAGCCCGGCGCGTGCGGCGCAGGCGATTCTGCTCGCGGCCGGCCAGGGCATTGTTGAAGCGCAGGCGCTGCTCGGGCAGATCCTGCTCGATGGCCGTGGCATCGCCCAGGATCAACCCTTGGCACTGCGCTGGTTTGGTATCGCTGCCGGGCAAGGGCACTTGATGGCGCGCAACATGCTGGGGCGTTGTCATGAACATGGCTGGGGGTGTGTGGCGAATGCCGCGATTGCCGCGCAGCATTATCGAATTGCCGCTGACGCGGGGCTGGATTGGGCGATGTACAACCTGGCCAACCTGTTGGGTACCGGGCGCGGAGTGACGTTGGATCATGCTCAGGCCCTGGGGCTGTATCAGCGCGCCGCTGAAGCCGGCCACGCCAAGTCGATGAACCTGCTGGGGCGTTATCTGGAAGAAGGGCTGGTCTGTCGGGCCGACCCGGTCGCCGCGCGCGACTGGTACCGACGCTCGGCCGAGGGCGGAGATTTTCGTGGGCAGTTCAGTTATGCCGCAATGCTGGCTGATGCTGGATTGATCGAGGACGCACTGGGCTGGTTGCGCAAGGCACTGGCTACAGGGAACGTGAATTTTCTGCGGGTGAGCATGAGTTCATTATCGAGCGCCCGTCATCCGTCGATTCGCCAGATGGCCGATGCTTATCGGCAGCGGCTTGGGGAATTGCTCGTCGCTTGAGTCATTAAAAAGTCTTTCGGTGGGCCATTGGTTAGTTGGATTTTCTGCTTCTTGTATTTAATTTTAATAGTTAATAACTTGGCGAATTAGTTGTATCTGTCTACTGTCGGGTTCGATGTTGTTCAAGCGATTGGAAGTTTCTTGTCGGCATCGAAAATAAATTAGCCGTTATTAATATCCACGGAAGACAAGGAGTCTTTGATGGAACTCAAGTTAAATGACAAGGTGGTCGAGGCCGCTGCGAAAGCGCCTCTGGCATTTGTAAATGCTTCGCTGGGTGTGGGTGGGGAATATAACCGGGGTACCGGTATACAACTGACCAAAGAGCAAATTATCAGTCTAAGGAAGTATGAAGTTCTCGGCCTCTCGCTGCCCGTCCGGTTGCAAGATGTTATTGCCTATCTGAACTATGGTGCGGGTGATGAAGGCGGCGTGGGCCTGAAAGCGGGAGATTTCCTGCGCACCTTCAGCATGACCTATGATCACGCCAAACGCTGGTCGCCATTGCGCGAAAAGATCATGTTGACCGGTACCGATCTGAAAATCTTTGCCGGCAGTATTATCCGCACGGGTAACGCCATTGTTGAAGTGTATGAGGATCTCAAGGCCTCGAGGTATCTCGAAGAGCACAACATCAATACGCCTGAGGAATACCTGAATCTGCAACGGCAGATTCCGGGTCTGCCTGATCTTGACCTGTCTTCGGAAGATATCCTGGATATCAAGGCGTATCTCAATGACCTGTTGGCTAAAGTTGCGCATTGTCATCAGGAAGCCGAGCGCGTTCGGGCCCTGCTGGACAGTTTTGGCGCCGATATGCGTGAAAAGGTGCTGCCGGAAATTGCCTTGCGACTGCAGTTCGTCTCCAGGAACACTTATCAGAACGATACCAAGGCGCTGCAGGAAGTCATTGATCAGCGCGCAAAAGAAATTGATGAACTGAACAAACAGTACGATCAACTGGTGCAGGAAGCGATCAAGTCGGCGGCCACCCTGAATATTGGCGGATTGATTCTTGGCATTTACCAAGGCGTCAAGGCCGAGAAAATCCGCTCTGAACGTAATCGCCTGAAGCAACTGCAGCAGGTCGATAACCAGAGTATGGCAAGCAAGAACCAGACGCTGAGTTCGTTGAACAAGGTTCGAGATGATTTGCAGAATTTGAGTTACGTGGCGATTGAAGCCGAGGTCGCGACTCAGAACCTGATGCTGGTATGGAATGCCCTCAGTGATTACGTCGAGGCGTCGTTCAAGGAAGTTGACGGTATTTTCGAAGCGACTTCGCTACGCCGTTTCAAGATTCAATTACTGAGTATCATCGATCCCTGGGAGCAGATAAAAGTCAGCTCTGATCAGTTGCTGAAAGTGTTTGAAGAGGCTGACAGGGAATATGAAAGAAGTGGGCGGGTTGTTCGGAGTGGGTCAATGATGTCTTTGCTATCGGTTAGTTCGGCTGTACCCGCATTCAACATGCCCCGCCTGCGTGAGCATAATGCGGGTGTGCAGGGTCTTAATACCACGGCTCAGATGCTCTTCGAGCAATTCGATTACATGCCTGGAACTGTCGGGGCCATGAACAATCTGGCGCTCGCCATCAACAAGGCCACCTACGATCTGCGGAGTCAGGCACAGGCCACCAGCATTTACCTGGAACGCGCCGATAAAAAACTGCGCAGCTATCAAGCTGAGCTGGAGTATCCGGACGACGCGGACGAAGTTCGCGAGGATATGGAGGTCGAGCTGAAGAATATCTTCAACAAGGTGGCGGTGCAGAACGAAGATCTGAAAGCTGTGCACAAGAGCATCAGCGCTTATTACGATCGCAGCGCCTCGGCCGAGTGGATCGTGACGCTCAAGGCCGAGCGTGTCACCACGATCGAGCTCAAGGCCGAATCCGACAAAAAACTCGCAGACCTGACGACCGAAATGAAGTCTGTTTCCGAGGGTATTGATCTGATCGCCAAGGCTGGCATCGAGAAAATTGGCGAACAAGCGCAGTTGTCTCTGGAAAACCTCAAGGCATTGGGACTGGCGCCACCTCAGGTGCAAGTTGCCCTGCTGGCTATCGAGACGCTGAAGAAACTGATTTCCGGCATTGGCGAGGCCGTTTCCTTTCTCAATATGCTGGCAGCGTACAACCGGCTGAATGAACAGGCAGGTGATCTGCGCACACAGATCAACAAATACAGCAAAGACCTCGCGCGCATTGAAGGCCGGATCGAGCTGGTCGAAACCCTGGATCAACTGGACGACGGCCGTGCGGCTTACGCTGGAGAGTTCAGCGTTCTGATCGATGACTTTACCCGCTTCGCCAATGATTTCAGACAGAACACTGCGCTTCCCGTTGAAACCCGGGCGCAAGCAGCGATTGATCGAGTCGCCGAAGTCGTCAGGCATCTAAAGAGCATTCATCAATAACAAGGAGCTGGAAAGGTGGGCGAATAGCCTGCCTTTCCTGAAACGGCATGAATGCTTTGGCTTATGAATTTTCAGCGATGCAACGGCGTGTACTGGACCGTTACGGGCGATTTCTCGGCACCTTGCCGACGACATTCAATGCGATACCGCTGGTCTTCGAGCGCCGGAGAAAGGCAGGGCATCAATTGGCCGTCCTGGCCAAAGACTCGCGTCTGGAGAACGCCCGGTTCAATCAGCGCTATCTGCAGGATTTCTGGGCGCGTACCGAAGCGTCGAGGCGTCTTGGCGCAGGGTATCTAGGGGACCTGCAAGTGTTTACCCGCGAAGCCCTGGATATCACAGGCAACACCTCCAGACACGAGCCTGTCAGCCAGGTGGACTTTCGGCTGTTCAGCCTTTCGCGGTCGACCAGCTGGCAGTTGTTCCCAGCAGAGGATGTGCCTGACCTGATCCACGAACTGGCACTGCGTTTCTATGCGCTGCAGGCCGAGATACGGCAGCTGAAATACACGGTCGTGGAAGTGTATGACGAGTCATTTGGCTTGAAGTCAGTGTTTCTCAGCGCTATGGATCACCGCTCCTGCCTGTGTCATGCGACGCCAACCGTTGCCGAAGGGTTGTTTGGCGATTCATTGACGACGCCTGTCTGGGATCTGGCTTATGCATCGACCGATCCGGCCATCAGGGCGGCTGAATACCAGGCTGATATCGCGGCGTTATTCAATGGATTCGTGTCGGTGAATACGCAGATGGGGCTATTCATCGAAGCGCTTTATCAGCGCCTCGACAACGTGTGCAATCAACTCTTGCAGGCGAAGGCTGCGGTGAAACTGAGTGAGCTGAATTTCAAACTCGCCGCGATGACCGAGAGCGCCAATGAGTGCATGGCAATGCTCGATCATCTTGAGGCGTGGCTGCGCCCATAAAAAAAGGCCCATGATTGCTCATGGGCCTTTTTCTCAATCGCTACGTATTACACGTAGAACGATTTCAGCGGCGGGAAGCCATTGAATTCGACGGCGCTGTAGCTGGTGGTGTAAGCACCGGTCGACAGCCAGTACAGACGATCACCGATGGCCAGGTTCAGCGGCAGGCCGTACTTGTAGTTCTCGTACATGATGTCGGCGCTGTCGCAGGTCGGGCCGGCGATGACCACTTCTTCCATCTCGCCTTTCTTCTCGGTCCAGATCGGGAACTTGATCGCCTCGTCCATGGTTTCGATCAGGCCGGAGAACTTGCCCACATCGGTATAAACCCAGCGCTCGACGGCGGTGCGGGATTTACGCGCAACCAGTACCACTTCGCTGACCAGAATACCGGCGTTGGCAATCAGCGAACGGCCCGGTTCCAGAATGATTTCCGGCAGGTCATCGCCGAAGTCTTCCTTCAGGAAGCGGATGATCTCTTCGGCGTAGGTTTCCAGGCTGTTGGTGCGGGTGATGTAGTTGGCCGGGAAGCCGCCACCCATGTTGATCAGCTTCAAGTGAATGCCGTCTTCTTCTTTCAGGCGTTCGAAGATCACTTTGACCTTGGCGATCGCCGCGTCCCAGACACTGATGTCGCGCTGTTGCGAACCGACGTGGAACGAGATGCCGTACGGCACCAGGCCCAGGTCGCGGGCGAGGATCAGCAGGTCCATGGCCATGTCGGTCTGGCAGCCGAACTTGCGCGACAGTGGCCAGTCAGCGGTGGTCGAGCCTTCGGTGAGGATGCGCACATAGACTTTCGCACCCGGCGCAGCCTTGGCAATGTTGCGCAGGTCGGCTTCGGAGTCGGTGGCGAACAGGCGCACACCCTTCTCGTAGAAGTAGCGGATGTCCTTGGACTTTTTGATGGTATTGCCGTAGCTGATCTGGTCCGGGCTGACGCCACGGCTCAGCACTTTGTCCAGCTCATAGATGGAGGCGATGTCGAAGCTCGAGCCTTTCTCTTTGAGCAGGTCGATGATCTCGACAGCTGGGTTGGCCTTGACCGCGTAGTAGACCTTGGCGAATTCGAAACCGGCGCGCAGGTCGTCGTAGGCCTGGGCGATCATAGCGGTGTCGATCACCACGAACGGGGTTTCCTGTTTGTCGGCGAACGCCTTCATTTTCTGAAAGGTTTCGCGCGCGAAATAGTCTTCGACCTGGATCGACATGCTGGAGTGCTCCTATGGGCAAACGGGTAAAAACATGGGTGTAAATGAACGTCCTCCGTATCCCCACTTTGGTTCGCCTACTTCCCAAGGCATGTCGCCGAAAGCAAAAAGGCCACGGGCGTATCTGCCCTTGGCCTTGCTGTCTCGTCGTCAGTACTTGAGCCGGATGGATCGTTTCCAGCATGGACGTTCGGCGCGAACTTTAGGGCGTGAGGGGCCTGAGATCAACTAAAAATGTCGCGTTTTTGCACGCTTCTGACGTACGTCGCGGATATCACTCTTTGTAGCCGACCGAGATGACGGACAGATGTTCCCCGAGAATTTTCATGTGTTAAAAATACCTGCACGTTCGCGGCTTTTGTCGACTAACTCGTGGGTAAGTGCGATAGGCGCAACATCGGCGACGTTGGCGGCGAGAGGTGGGTGTGAAGGGGATTTTGGCCGTTTGGGAGCGGGTGTTTGCAGAGGTTCTGTGAACGCAGCTGTTGAGATTCTTTTCCGCCCTGCGAATCATCAGGAAACTGTACAAATCCTGTGGGAGCGAGCCTGCTCGCGAAGACATTTTCACAGCCAACATCATTGTTGCCTGTTATTGCGCATTCGCGAGCAGGCTCGCTCCCACAGGTCAGGTGTTTTTACGCGACCACAGCCTCAGCCGGCGAGACGATATTGGTCTTCATCCCGCGCGAACGCCCCGAGCTCAGATAGGCTGCGATCGACTCCTGCGTCACCTCACCGAGGAACACCCGCTCGGCATCCATCACCGGCAACCACGAACGGTTGAACTCGTACATGCGCGACAGCAGGATGCGCAGGTGTTCGTCGTACGCCGCGGTGGCGTTGAACTCACGCAGATACTGCGCGCAGGTGCCGGTCTGGCGGTGCAGGTCGCGACGACGCACATAGCCCAGCGCCTTGTTCTCGGCACAGGTGACCACCACATAGCGTCGGTCATGCTCGTCCATCAACTCCAGCGCATCGGCCACCGGGGTTTCCGGGCTGACCGAAGGCGCATTGTCGGCGGCGTCTTCAGCCTTCACCAGCAGCAGGCGTTTGAGGGTGCTGTCCTGACCGACGAAATTGCTGACAAAGTCGTCCGCCGGGTGTGCGAGCAGGGTGTCCGGGTGATCGATCTGCAGCAGTTTGCCGGCGCGGAAGATCGCGATCTTGTCACCGAGCTTGATCGCTTCGTCGATGTCGTGGCTGACCATGATCACGGTCTTGTTCAGCGCGCGCTGCATCTCGAAGAACTCGTTCTGGATCATCTCGCGATTGATCGGGTCGACCGCACCAAACGGCTCGTCCATCAGCAACAACGGCGCATCCGCCGCCAGTGCGCGGATCACACCGATGCGCTGTTGCTGGCCGCCGGACAGTTCACGCGGGTAACGATGCAGATACTGCTTGGGTTCCAGCTTGATCATGCTCATCAGTTCGCGAGCGCGATCGTGGCATTTCTGTTTGTCCCAGCCGAGCAGTTTCGGCACCACGACGATGTTCTCTTCGATGGTCATGTTCGGGAACAGGCCGATCTGCTGGATCACGTAGCCGATGTTGCGGCGCAGGGTGACTTCGTCGAGGTCGGTGGTGTCTTCGCCGTTGATCAGGATCTTGCCCGAGGTCGGCTTGATCAGGCGGTTGATCATTTTCAGCGTGGTGCTTTTGCCGCAACCCGATGGCCCGAGGAACACACAGATTTCGCCTTCATTGACGGTCAGGCTCACCGAGTCCACGGCTTTGACATCTTTGCCGTTGCTCTGGAAGGTCTTGCTGAGATTTTGAAGTTCGATCATTTGAGGAGTCCTTTTGGAGTCAGCGTACGTTGCAGCCACTGCAGGAGAAGGTCGGCGAAGATCGCCAGAAGACTGACCAGCAGCGCGCCGACGATCAGCATCGACATGTCGCTGCGGCTGATGGAGGCGAGGATCAGCACGCCGAGGCCACCGGCGCCGATGGTCGCGGCGATGGTCATCACGCCGATGTTCATCACCACCGCGGTGCGCACCCCGGCGAGGATCACTGGCACTGCAATTGGCAACTCAACCATGCGCAGGCGCTGGCCGAAGGTCATGCCGATGCCGCGTGCGGCTTCACGAATGCCCGGTTCGACGCCCGTCAGGGCGAGGTAGGTGTTGCGCATGATCGGTAGCAGTGAGTAAAGGAACACTGCGGTAATCGCCGGCATCGGCCCCAGGCCCTGGCCGAACTTGGAGTAGAACGGCAGCAGCAGGCCGAACAGAGCAATCGACGGCACGGTCAGCAGCACCGTGGCGCTGGCCTGCAAGGGACCGGCGAGGCTCGGGAAGCGCGTCATCAGAATGCCCAGCGGCACACCGATGAGAATCGCCAGCGTTACCGCGATGCCGACCAGGGTGATGTGCTGCCAGGTCAGGTGCATCACCTGCTGCCAGTCGAGGTGGGAAAAGGCGTTGAGAAATTCCATGACTTTTCCTCCTTAGTTGAGTGGGTGCTGGCGCAGGAAATCCGCGGCCACTTTCGATGGGCTTTCGTGATCGACATCGACCCGCGCGTTGAGCTGGCGCATGGTTTCGTCGTCGAACAGTTGCGCCAGCGGCTTGAGTTGCTCGGCCAGTTGCGGGTGCGCATCGAGGTAGGCCTGACGCACCACCGGCGCGGCGGTGTAGTCGGGGAAGTAATGCTTGTCGTCTTCCAGCAGCTTCAAGCCGAAGGCGTTGAGGCGGCCGTCGGTGGTGTAGACCAGACCGGCAAACACCTGGCCGTTGCGCAGCGCGGTGTAGACCAGGCCGGCGTCCATCTGGCGGATGTTCTTGCGGGTCAGGTTCATGTCGTAGAGCTTGACCATGCCGTCCAGACCGTCGGAGCGGTTGGCGAACTCGGTGTCCAGCGCCACCAGGTGATTGGTCTTGGCTTCATCGCGCAGCACCTTGTTCAGGTCGCTGATGGTGTTGATCTGCGGGTACTCCTCGGCGACTTTTTTCGGCAGGGCGAGGGCGTAGGTGTTGCTGAATTTCGACGGGGTCAGCCAGATCAGGCCTTTTTTCGCGTCGAGTTCTTTGACCCGGGCGTAGGACTGTTCGCTGTCGAGTTTTTCGGTGACATGGTTGTAGGCCACCAATGACACGCCGGTGTATTCCCAGAGCATGTCCAGTTGTCCGCTTTCGTGGGCGCTGCGGGCGAGGTTGCTGCCCAGACCGCCGGTGATCTGCGCGTCGTAGCCTTTGCTGCGCAGGTATTGCGCGGTGATTTCCGCGAGCAGGGTCTGCTCGGTGAACACCCGGGCGCCGAGGCGAATAACCGGTTTTTCGGCGGCTTGGGCCAATCCTGCAAACAGCAGGACGCAGCTTAAGATCAAGCTAAATCGTTTCATATTCATTCCTTCGCAAGAGCCTTAAGACGGGCGCAAACCGCGTTCCAGCCAGAGACGGCTGGCGAGGGTGACCACGCCATCGAGCAGCAGGGCCAGCAGCGCAGTGCACGCGGCGCCGAGCAGCAGTTGCGGCTGATTGTTCAGGGCGATGCCAGGGAAGATCAGGCTGCCGAGGCTGTTGGCGCCGATCAGGAATGCCAGCGGCGCGGTGCCGACGTTGATCGCCAGTGCCACGCGCACGCCACCGATGATGATCGGCACGGCGTTGGGCAATTCGACTTTCCACAGCACCTGGCGCGGGGTCATGCCGATGCCGACGGCGGCTTCCTTCAGCGAACCCTGAACGTTTTTCAGGCCTTCGTAGGTGTTGCGCACGATCGGCAACAGGGACGCGAGGAACAAAGCGAAGATCGCCGGACCACTGCCGATGCCGAGAACCCCCAGGGCAATCGCCAGTACAGCCAGCGGTGGCACGGTGTTGCCGATATTGAAGATCTGCATGAAGCGTTCAGCGCGGCCGACCATGGTCGGGCGACTGAGGAAGATACCGGCGGGGATGCCCACGACCAGGGCGGCCAGCATTGAAGCGAGGACGAGAATCAGATGAGCTTGCAGGTAAAACAACAAATCGTCGCGGTAGTGTTCGATCGTGTTGATGCCGATCCAGTGAACCAGCAGGGCCAGGAGCGCGATAACCACCGCACCTCCCATCAGCCCTTTGCCATAGCGGATAGCCACAGGCGGACTCCTTTTCTTGTAGTCGGCGAACGCTCTCCCGTGTGGCATGCCAAGCCTTGGCTGCCGGGAAATAAACGTTCGCGAGAAGCAGCTCCTTCAGCACCGGCAACAAGCGGTCTGAAAGCGAGCCATGAGCGCAGCCTCGTCAGGCTAACTTGCTGATTTTTCAGCCCCTGACGAAATGTCGTAACAGGGGATGGACGTCTCCATGCTTTAAAAGGTTCCCATCTGGGGCAGCATTTGGCCACCCTTAATGTGCTCAACGGTTCGGTTATTGCATCGAGTTGGGCTATAATCGCGGCCCTTTTTTGAATCACCGCCAGGCGATTTCCCATGACCAACCAGGCCGCCGAAGTCGCGAAACGCCGCACTTTCGCCATTATTTCCCACCCCGATGCCGGTAAAACCACGATCACCGAAAAGCTCCTGTTGATGGGCAAGGCGATTGCAGTGGCCGGTACGGTGAAATCCCGTAAATCCGACCGCCATGCGACATCCGACTGGATGGAGATGGAGAAGCAGCGGGGTATTTCCATTACCACGTCGGTCATGCAGTTCCCGTATCGCGAACACATGATCAACCTGCTCGACACCCCGGGCCACGAAGACTTCTCCGAAGACACCTACCGCACCCTGACGGCGGTCGACTCGGCGCTGATGGTGCTCGACGGCGGTAAAGGCGTTGAGCCACGGACCATCGCCCTGATGGACGTCTGCCGTCTGCGTGACACGCCGATCGTCAGCTTCATCAACAAACTCGACCGTGACATCCGCGACCCGATCGAACTGCTCGACGAAATCGAAGCCGTTCTGAAGATCAAGGCTGCGCCGATCACCTGGCCGATCGGCTGCTACCGCGACTTCAAGGGCGTGTACCACCTGGCCGACGACTACATCATTGTCTACACCGCCGGTCACGGTCACGAACGCACCGAAACCAAGATCATCGAGAAGCTCGACTCCGACGAGGCGCGCGCGCACTTGGGCGACGAGTACGATCGCTTCCTCGAACAGCTGGAACTGGTGCAGGGCGCCTGCCACGAGTTCAACCAGCAGGAGTTCCTCGACGGTCAACTGACTCCGGTGTTCTTCGGTACGGCATTGGGCAACTTCGGTGTCGATCACGTGCTCGACGCTGTAGTTGACTGGGCACCGCGTCCGCTGGCCCGTGTCGCCAACGAACGTACCGTGGAGCCGGTGGAAGAGAAGTTCTCGGGCTTCATCTTCAAGATCCAGGCGAACATGGACCCGAAACACCGCGACCGCATCGCCTTCATGCGTATCTGCTCCGGCAAGTACGAGAAAGGCATGAAGATGCGCCACGTGCGTACCGGCAAGGACGTGCGCATCGGCGACGCCCTGACGTTCTTCTCCTCCGAGCGTGAACAGCTGGAAGAGGCGTACGCCGGCGACATCATCGGTCTGCATAACCACGGCACGATCCAGATCGGCGACACCTTCAGCGAAGGTGAAGTCCTCGGTTTCACCGGTATCCCGCACTTCGCCCCGGAACTGTTCCGCCGCGTGCGCCTGCGCGATCCGCTGAAATCCAAGCAACTGCGTCAGGGCCTGCAACAGCTGGCCGAAGAAGGCGCGACCCAGGTGTTCTTCCCGGAGCGCAGCAACGACATCATTCTTGGCGCCGTCGGTGTGCTGCAGTTTGATGTGGTCGCCAGCCGTCTGAAGGAGGAATACAAGGTTGAGTGCTCGTATGAGCCGATCACTGTTTACTCCGCGCGCTGGATTGAATGCAGCGACAAGAAGAAGCTTGAGGAATTTTCCAACAAGGCTGTGGAGAACCTGGCACTGGATGGCGGTGGGCACCTGACCTATCTCGCACCGACGCGGGTTAACCTGGCGTTGATGGAAGAGCGGTGGCCGGATGTGAAATTCCGTGCGACGCGTGAGCATCATTAAGCGCTGAGCTGGGTTGTTCGAAAGCCCCTGAGGTGTAGGCCTTGGGGGCTTTTTTTTGGGGCTTTGGTCTTGGCGGCCTTTGGGCCGACCAGGTTCTTGGTTTTTTTGTGTACATATCCGTTTTTTCGGTAATGGCTACTTAGGGTTTCGCCCTTACGGCGAGTCACCTTTTCCAAACGCCGAAAAGGTAACCGAAAAGGCTTGCTCCTGCGTTCGGCCCGCTCGCTGGGGCTCGGGGTCCCTTCGCTCCGGGATTGATCCGGGCGCAGCGCCTACGGTTTGCTTCGCTGCACCTCCTCTCGCTGTGTTTGGCTGCGCCAAACGGTCGCTGCGCTCCCACCCCCGGATCAATCCCTCCACTCAGCCTGCCGACGTCGCCCGTGGATCAAGATCAAGAGCGGTACTCGAGCTTGCGCTCATTGTTTTGAGTGGGGCGGCTGCGCCGCATGGGGCATACACAAATCAAAACTGTGGGAGCTGGCTTGCCAGCGAAGGCGGCCTGACAGCCGGCCAATCTCCAACTGAGCACAACCAATCCCACTGTAGGAGCCAGCCTGCTGGCGATGGCGGCCTGACAGCCGGTCAATCTCCAACTGAGCACAACCAATCCCACTGTAGGAGCCAGCCTGCTGGCGATGGCGGCCTGACAGCCGACCAATCTCTAACTGATTGCACCCAATCCAATTGTGGGAGCGGGCTTGCTCGCGAAAGCGGTTTCACAGCCGGCCAATCTCTAACTGAGCACAACCAATCCCACTGTAGGAGCCAGCCTGCTGGCGATGGCGGCCTGACAGCCGGTCAATCTCCAACTGAGCACAACCAATCCCACTGTAGGAGCCAGCCTGCTGGCGATGGCGGCCTGACAGCCGACCAATCTCTAACTGATTGCACCCAATCCAATTGTGGGAGCGGGCTTGCTCGCGAAAGCGGTTTCACAGCCGGCCAATCTCTAACTGAGCACAACCAATCCCACTGTAGGAGCCAGCCTGCTGGCGAAGGCGGCCTGACAGCCGACCAGTTTCTCTAATCCAATTGAGCGACTGAAGGAAGCTCCTGCAGGGACTGTAGGGCGAATCCGTATTTTGAGATATCGATGTTCTTGAGCGCGACAACCGGCGTGCTGGACGTTAGTGTTCCAGGTCTTGCCGGTCGCTTTGAGAGGTCAATGGAATGACGCGCAACCTCATCCATCTGCTGCGCCCCAATGGCTATTTCAGTCTGATGGCCTGGGTGCTTGCGGCGTTGCTGTTCATCAATCGTCTGAGCAGCATGGTCAAGTTGTTCATGGCGCTGTATCTGCGCCAGGAGCTGGGGCTGGCGATTGAAACCGTCGGCTGGTTGCTGTCGGCCTATGGTGCCGGGTTGTTGGTCGGTTCGATGCTCGGTGGGCTGCTCAGTGATCATGTGCGCACGGCGCGGCTGACGGCGACGTTGTTCTTTGTTTCGGTGTGGGTGTTGATCTTGCTGGGGCTGGTCTCGCAAGTGCCGTTGCTTGCGGCATTGCTGTTGCTCAGCGGGACGATCGATGGGGCCATTCGCACCCTGCACCAGCGCCTGATCATGGAGTACTGCGAAGTCGCTCAACGCTCGCGCGCGCAGGCCTTGAGCCGGGTGGCGCGCAACCTTGGCATGGCCGCCGCAGGTGTGGCGGGCGGGGTGTTGGCGCAGACGGATTTTCGCTGGGTGTTTTTCGGCAGCGCGGCGATGACGCTGCTGGCCTTGCTGTGGTTTGTTCGCACTACGTGGCGTCGGCCGGTACTGATCAATGACGCCCCCTCTACAAACGGCGCCGGTGGATCCGTTGCGCCGTTTTACGATAAAGCGTTCCTGTGGTTGCTCGCGGCGACGGCCGTGCTTGGCATTGCATTCGACACGGTCTACAGCACGCTGGGCAATTATCTGCGTGATTACTACCACTTGAGCACCGAGGCGATCGGCTGGCAGTTCGGGCTCAATGCGTTGCTGGTGATCGCCTTGCAGATTCCCTTGTCACACTGCGGCGAGCGTTGGGGCACGCGGCGGCAAATGCTCGCAGGGAGTTTGTTGCTGGCCGGCGGATTGGGCATGTTGCCGTTCGGATCCGGGCTGGCGTTCGTCTGCCTGTCGACGGTGATCTGGACCTTGGGCGAGGCGTTGTTCATGCCGCCGCTGAATGTGCTGGCGATGCAATTTGCCCAGCGCGGCAAAAGCGGCCAGTACTTTGGTCTGTTCTTTATGAGCTGGAGCGCCAGTGCGCTGTTGTCGCCGGTGCTCAGCGGTCAGTTGTACGGCAATTTCGGTGGCCATAGCGTCTGGCTGGGTAGCGCCGTACTGGTGTTGATGTCGATTCCCTTGACGTGGCAAGCGACCCGTCCGCTTAGCTGATTCCGCGATAGGTGTTATTCGAAACCTGTCTGTCTGTGGAGGGCATTTCTGTCTGCTCGTTAGCGTCCTATCTGGTGAACCCGACGGATCGGAACTAGATTTCACACAGCGCCAGTCAGGCACCCATGTCTCACCTGAAAAGTGGATGGAGTCAGCTATGAAAAGCAGGTTGCTACGGTTTTTATTGCTATTGAAAGTGATGGTCATGCTGTCCCTCGGCACCGCGACGGCCTGGGCGGAGTGCGAGGATCACGATTCCCAGGCCTTTAACGGCCAGGTCGGACACACCGGCCTGATGCTCGCCAAGTCCGAATCAGAGCCAGGTGATCAGGGGCAGGGTGGCAGCGCCGATGACGATGACTCGACTACTGATGAACCGGACTCTGATGATCCGGACGACGAAGGCGACAGCCAGACGTAAATCGCAAATAAAAGAAAACCCCTTCTTCCTCGACTGATGCGCAATCGGGGGAGAAGGGGTTTGGTTAACGCTTTAGCTACAACTCAAGCTCCCTGTGGGAGGGGGCTTGCTCCCGAAAGCGGTGAGTCAGTCACCATTGTCAGTGACTATCACACCGCATTCGCGAGCAAGCCCGCTCCCACACTTTCGTCCGCCGTTAATCAGGCGGCGCCGTCGAGGAATTGCTCGGCGTAGTGGCAGGCCACCTGGCGATTATCCAATTCACGCAACAACGGCTCTTCAGTGCTGCAACGCTCGGTCGCGTATGGGCAGCGCTTGTGGAACGCGCAACCCGGTGGCGGGTTCAGCGGGTTGGGCAATTCGCCGACGATCTTGATTTTCGGCTTGTTCGGATCCGGGTGAATGGTCGGGGTCGCCGACAGCAACGCCTGGGTGTATGGGTGCAGCGGACGTTCGTAGATAGCGTCTTTCGGGCCCATTTCCACCGGGCGACCGAGGTACATCACCATCACGTCATCGGCCACATGTTGCACCACCGCCAGGTTGTGCGAAATGAACACGTACGCCGTGTTGAACTCTTGCTGCAGATCCATGAACAGGTTCAGCACCTGGGCCTGAATCGACACGTCCAGTGCCGAGGTAGGCTCATCCGCCACCAGCACTTTCGGTTGCAGCATCATCGCCCGGGCGAGGGCGATCCGCTGGCGCTGACCGCCGGAGAACATGTGCGGATAGCGCTGGTAGTGCTCGGGACGCAAGCCGACCTGCTTCATCATCGCCTGGACTTTTTCGCGGCGTTCAGCGGCGGACAGGTTGGTGTTGATCAGCAGCGGCTCGCCGAGCTGGTCACCGACTTTCTGCCGTGGGTTCAACGACGCGTACGGGCTCTGGAATACCATCTGCACGTCTTTGCGCAGTTGTTTGCGCTGGGCCTTGTCGGCGCCAGCCACTTCCTGACCGGCGATTTTCAGCGAACCGGACGACGGCTCTTCAATCAGGGTCAGGGCGCGGGCGAGGGTGGATTTGCCGCAGCCCGATTCGCCGACCACGGCGAGGGTCTTGCCGGCTTCCAGTTCGAACGACACACCGTTGAGCGCGCGTACGGTCGCGTGGCCCTTGAACAGGCCACGGGACACTTCGTAGTGACGGGTCAGGTCGCGGGCGGTAAGTACGACGGCCATTACGCCACCTCCTGGTTCAGCGGGAAGAAGCAGCGGGCGAGGCTGTTGCTTTTCGGATCAGGGGCCGGACGCTGCGCGCGGCAGGTGTCCTGCACGTACGGGCAGCGCGGCGACAGCAGGCAACCCTGCGGACGGTCATAACGGCCCGGGACGATGCCCGGCAGTGTCGCCAGACGCTCGGCGCCCTGGCTGTGTTCCGGAATCGCCTTGAGCAACGCTTCGCTGTACGGGTGTGCCGGGATGTCGAACAGTTGCGGCACCTGACCGACTTCGACAGCCTGGCCGGCGTACATCACGCACACGCGCTGGGCGGTTTCGGCCACGACCGCGAGGTCGTGAGTGATCAGCACCAGGCCCATGTTCTGTTCTTTCTGCAACGCCAGCAGCAGATCCATGATCTGTGCCTGAATGGTTACGTCGAGTGCCGTGGTCGGTTCGTCGGCGATCAGCAGTTTCGGTTCGCCGGCAATCGCCATGGCAATCGCGACACGCTGGCTCATACCGCCAGACAGTTGGTGCGGGTAGGCGTCCATACGGCTGGCGGCGCCCGGGATCTCCACTTTTTCCAGCAGTTCGATGGCGCGTTTGCGCGCTTGCTTGCCGGACATTTTCAGGTGCAGGCGCAGCACTTCTTCGATCTGGAAACCGACGGTGTAGCTCGGATTCAGCGCGGTCATCGGGTCCTGGAACACCATCGACAGGTCTTTGCCGACGATTTGCCGACGTTGACGATTGCTCAGCTTGAGCATGTCTTTGCCGTCAAAGCTGAGCGAGTCGGCGGTGACGATGCCGGGATGCTCGATCAGGCCCATCAGCGCCATCATGGTCACGGATTTACCCGAACCCGATTCGCCTACGATCGCCAGGACTTCGCCTTTGTCGACTTTCAGGTCGAGGCCATCGACAACGGGTGTCGCGGTTTTGTCGCCGAAGCGAACGTTGAGATTCTTGATTTCTAGCAGTGACATGGGAATCTCCTCAGGCGGCGTTCTTGAGTTTCGGGTCCAGCGCATCGCGCAGGCCGTCGCCCATCAAGTTGATTGCCAGCACGCTGAGCAAAATGGTCAAACCAGGCAGGCTCACTACCCACCAGGCGCGTTCGATGTAGTCGCGGGCCGAGGCCAGCATGGTGCCCCACTCAGGGGTTGGCGGTTGTACGCCAAGGCCGAGGAAGCCCAGGGCGGCGGCATCGAGAATCGCCGAGGAGAAGCTCAGGGTGGCCTGCACGATCAGCGGCGCCATGCAGTTCGGCAGCACGGTGATGAACATCAGACGTGGCAGACCGGCACCGGCCAGGCGCGCGGCGGTCACGTAGTCGCGGTTTAGTTCGCCCATCACCGCAGCACGGGTCAGACGCACGTAGGACGGCAGCGATACCACAGCAATGGCGATCACGGTGTTGATCAGGCCAGGGCCGAGGATGGCGACGATCGCCACAGCCAGCAGCAGGGACGGCAGGGCCAGCATGATGTCCATCAGACGCATGATGGTCGGGCCGATCATTTTCGGGAAGAAACCGGCGAACAGACCCAGCAGGATCCCCGGGATCAGCGACATCACCACCGACGACAGACCGATCAGCAGCGACAGGCGCGAACCCTGAATCAGCCGTGACAGCAGGTCGCGACCCAGTTCATCGGTGCCGAGCAGGAATTGCATCTGCCCGCCTTCGAGCCACGCCGGTGGCGTCAGCAGGAAGTCCCGGTATTGCTCGCTCGGGTTATGCGGGGCGACCCACGGCGCGAAAATCGCGCAGAAGATGATCAGCAGCATGAACAGCAGGCCGGCAACCGCGCCCTTGTTTTTCGAGAAGGCTTGCCAGAATTCTTTGTACGGTGACGGGTACAGCAGGCTTTGATCCGCGTTTGGGGCGGAAGTGGCTACTGAGGATGTTGGAGTGCTCATGGTATGGACCTCAGCGCTGATGACGGATGCGTGGGTTGGCAAAGCCGTAGAGGATGTCCACTACGAAGTTGACCAGAATCACCAGGCAGGCGATTAACAGGATGCCGTTTTGCACAACCGGGTAGTCCCGGGCGCCGATGGCTTCGATCAGCCATTTACCGATGCCGGGCCAGGAGAAAATGGTTTCGGTCAGGACTGCACCGGCCAGCAGGGTGCCGACTTGCAGGCCGACCACGGTCAGCACCGGAATCAGCGCGTTGCGCAGGCCGTGCACGAACACCACGCGCGAGGGCGACAGGCCTTTGGCCTTGGCGGTACGGATGTAGTCTTCACGCAGCACTTCGAGCATCGACGAACGGGTCATCCGCGCGATCACCGCCAGCGGAATGGTGCCAAGCACGATGGCCGGCAGGATCAGGTGATGCAGGGCGTCGAGGAATGCGCCCATGTCATCGGCCAGCAGCGTGTCGATCAGCATGAAACCGGTGCGCGGCTCGATGTCGTAAAGCAGGTCAATCCGCCCGGACACCGGGGTCCAGCCCAGACTCACCGAGAAGAACATGATCAGGATCAGGCCCCACCAGAAGATCGGCATCGAATACCCCGCCAGGGAGATGCCCATCACCCCGTGGTCGAACAGGGATCCTCGCTTGAGTGCCGCAATCACCCCGGCCAGAAGACCGAGGATGCCGGCGAACAGCAGGGCGGCCATGGACAGTTCCAGTGTCGCCGGGAAAAGGGAGGTGAACTCGGTCCATACGCTCTCACGCGTACGCAGGGATTCGCCGAGATCGCCGTGGGCCAGTTTGCCGATGTAGTCCAGGTACTGGGCATACAGCGGTTTGTTCAGACCTAGGCGTTCCATTGCCTGAGCGTGCATTTCGGGGTCGACCCGACGTTCGCCCATCATCACTTCCACGGGGTCGCCCGGAATCATGCGAATCAACGCGAAAGTCAGCAAGGTGATGCCGAAAAACGTGGGGATCAACAACCCCAGTCGGCGGGCAATAAAACTAAACATCTTGTGTGGTACCTCATCAGCCGGTTAGGCGTGCCCGGCGACCCTGTGGTCAGGGAGGCCGGGAGTTTCTTATCTACTTCACCTGGGTGGTGGCGAAGTTATTGGTTGTGAGAGGGCTGATGTGATAACCCTCTACGTTGTTGCGCATTGCGGTAAACATCCGGGTGTGGGCCATGCTGATCCACGGTTGGTCCTGATTAAACAGCACCTGGGCCTGTTCGTAGAGTTTGGCGCGTTCGGCCGGATCTACTTTAGCCCGTGCTTCGTCGAGCAGTGCCTGGAATTTCTCGTTGCACCAGCGCGCGTAGTTTTCGCCGTTCTTGGCCGCTTCGCAACTGAGCATAGGCGTCAGGAAGTTATCCGGGTCGCCGTTGTCGCCCGCCCATCCGGCCGACACCATGTCGTGCTCGCCGGCCTTGGCGCGCTTGAGCATTTCGCCCCATTCCATCACGCGGATGTCGATCTTGATTCCGACTTTCGCCAGGTCAGCCTGCATCATCTGCGCGCCGAGCATCGGGTTCGGGTTGGTCGGGCCGCCACCGTTACGGGTAAACAGGGTAAACACGGTGCCTTCCGGAACCCCGGCTTCCTTGAGCAAGGCACGGGCCTTGTCCAGATCGCGTGGCGGGTTCTTCAGGTCGTGGTTGTAGCCCAGCAGCGTCGGCGGGTACGGGTTGACCGCCACCGAGGCGTTGCCTTTGCCGAACAGCGCGTTGACGTAGGCTTCCTTGTCGAACGCGATGTCGATGGCCTTACGCACACGCACGTCGCTGATGTACTTGTGCTGGGTGTTCATGGCGATGTACGAGACGGTCATCGCGTCCATCTCGTCGACTTTCAGGTTGCTGTCTTTCTTGATGCTCGGGATGTCATCCGGTTTCGGATACAGCGCGATCTGGCACTCGTTGGCCTTGAGCTTCTGCAGGCGCACGTTGTTGTCGGTGGCGATCGCCAGGATCAGCGCGTCGGCCGGGGCCTTGCCGCGGAAGTAGTCCGGGTTGGCCTTGAAGCGCACCTGCGCATCCTTGGCATAACGCTGGAAGATGAACGGGCCGGTTCCGACTGGCTTGTTGTTGAGGTCGCCGGTCTTGCCGGACTTGAGCAACTGGTCGGCGTATTCGGCCGGGTAGATCGAGGAGAACGCCATGGCGATGTCGGCCAGGAACGGCGCTTCGCGGCGGGTCAGGGTGAACTTGACCGTGTTGTCGTCGACTTTCTCTACGCTTTTGAGCAGTTCCTTGAAGCCCATGCTTTCAAAGTACGGGAAGCCCACGCTCGACAGTTTGTGCCATGGGTGATTCGGGTCCAGCTGACGCTGGAAGCTCCAGAACACATCGTCGGCGTTCATGTCGCGGGTCGGCTTGAAGTATTCGGTGGTGTGAAACTTGACGCCTTTGCGCAGGTGGAACGTATAGGTCAGGCCGTCTTCACTGATGTCCCAGGATTCGGCCAGTGCCGGAATCACTTCGGTGGTGCCGGGCTTGAAGTCGGCCAGGCGGTTGAAGATCGTTTCGGCCACCGCATCGGCAGTGACTGCAGTTGTGTACTGGACCATATCGAAGCCTTCCGGACTGGCTTCGGTGCAGACCACCAAGGGTTTGGCCGAGACGCCGATGGCGGCGCTCAACAACGCGGCAGCGACGGCCGCACGTAGGGGAAGCATTTTCATCGATAACCCTCTGCAATCGGTTGAAGACAAAAAACCGAACGGCCGACTCGTCATGAGTCAGCCGTCGGTTGGCGGTTTTTACAGGATGTTGAACGGGATGGTGGTCACGAGACGGAACTCGTTGATGCTGCCATCCAGCTGGTTTTCACTGGCACGGTGTGCGGTGTAGGTTGCGCGTATTGCGGTAGCCTTGAGCGGCCCGCTTTGCACGGCGTATGCAGCACCGATCCCGTATTCGTAGTGGTGTTCGCCATCCATCGCCAGCACGCTGTCGTAAGCGCCGCCTTTGTAGTGAGTGCCGTCGATGCCCCAACCACGAGCGCTGTAGATGTTGAACTTCAGGCCTGGCACGCCATATTCAGCCATGTTCAGACCGTAAGCGACCTGGAAGGATTTCTCGTTCGGGCCGTTGAAGTCCGAGAGCAGGGAGTTGGCCAGGTAAATACCGTTGGTTTCGTGCAGATAGTCGAAGTACTCGTTACCGTTAATTTCCTGGTACGAGAAGGTCAGGCTATGGGCCTGGTGAGTCAGGCCCAGCGACAGCGAGTAGGTATCGTTGTCGATTTCGCCCAGCTTCTTTTTGCCTTCATCGACGGTCTTGTAGTAGTTCAAACCGGTGGTCAGGCTGAGGATCTGGCTATCGCCCAGCTCGTGGGTGGCGCCGAAGTAATACTGTTTCCACATATCTTCAGCCTGAGTTGCCCACAGGCTGGTTTTCAGACTGGCAAACGGCTGGTAGGAAATACCAGCGGTGTTGACGTGATCAATTTCAATGAGCGTGTCAGCATATTCGGAGCGGAACTTGCGCTGGCTTTCTTCCATACGTGGCGAGTTCTTGTCGAACGTAGCGATGTCGAAGGTCAGGTTTTCCAACTCTTCGCTGTGCAGGCTGACACCTTGGAAGCTCGAAGGAAGAGCGCGGTTGCCGATCACATCGACCATCGGGCTGCTGAAGTTTTGGCGGCCGGCGGTCAGAGTGGTATTTGAAACCCGCGCCTTGATGTTGGCCAGACCCAGTTTGCTCCACTGTCCCTCCGCATCGCCACCATCTCGGGTCAGGGTCCGGTTGTTACCGGAGGCGACGTTAGGAATCGGCGCCCCACCGACGTTTGCAGCGAGGTTTTTGCGGTCACGCTCAAGAGCTACAGCGTTATAGACCGCCACTTCAGTGCTGATGCCGACAGTACCTTCGGTGAACCCCGAGTTGTACTTGAGAATCGTGCCTTGTACCCAGTTGATCCGGCGATCAGTAAGTTCGGTTGTACCGTTTTTTTGGTACTTGAACTTGGCACCACGTTTCAATTGCTCATTGGCGTACCAGTTACGCGTCGTACCGGTAATCGACTGTCCTTCGACGAAGCCGGTCGCTTCAGCCTGGGCGCTCTTGGTGTTGACGGTCACCGGGGTGAACGCCTGGCTTTGGGTTTCCGCATAAGCCGTAGCGGTGACGCTGCTGATGGCCAGGGCCAGTATCGCGGTGCTGCTCAGTTTCATGGGTGAAGCTCCTTTACTTTCTTTTTATGCCGGCTTTTTTGGGTGGGCCGGTTATTGGTTTAGAACTCATTTCACACATCGCAAACGTTTGCAAAATGCCGGATCGGCGAATTTCGGCAAAGCGCTTGCGTGAGGGGATAGACGGTCCCCTCAGCGTTGCGGCTAATCGGTTGGGTTAATCGATACTGACGCCCGAGAACACATTGCGACCGAAGGGGCTGACCTTGAAGCCTTCAACCCGGGCGCTTAACGGCTGGTTGACCGTCGAGTGGGCGACAGGTGTGATCGGCACTTGCTGCTTGAGCAACTGCTGCGCCTGTTTGTAGAGCGTGGTGCGCTGGTCGCGATCGGTGACGACCTTGGCCTCTTTGATCAGCTTGTCGTACGCCGGATCGCACCACATGGAATAGTTGTTGCCGCCAATGGCGTCGCAGCTGTACAGGGTGCCCAGCCAGTTGTCCGGGTCCCCGTTGTCGCCGGTCCAGCCGATCAGGCTGATATCGTGCTCGCCATTCTTGGTGCGCTTGATGTACTCGCCCCATTCGTAGCTGACGATCTTCACTTTCAGACCGATTTTCGCCCAGTCTGCCTGGAGCATTTCGGCCATCAGTTTGGCGTTCGGGTTGTATGGACGCTGTACCGGCATCGCCCACAGGGTGATCTCGGTGCCTTCTTTCACGCCGGCAGCCTTGAGCAGCTCGCGGGCTTTTTCCGGGTTGTAGGCGGCGTCTTTGATGCTGTCGTCGTAGGACCACTGGGTCGGTGGCATGGCGTTGACCGCCAGTTGCCCGGCGCCTTGATAAACAGCGTTGAGAATCCCCTGTTTATTCACCGCCATGTCCAGCGCCTGACGTACTTCGAGCTGGTCGAAGGGCTTGTGGCGCACGTTGTAGGCGATGTAGCCGAGGTTGAAACCCGGCTTGGAAATCAGCTGCAGTTTCGGGTCGACCTTCAGTGCTTCGACATCGGCAGGGCGTGGATGCAGGGTGATCTGGCATTCGCCGGCCTTGAGCTTCTGCACGCGTACCGAAGCGTCGGTGTTGATCGCGAAGATCAGGTTCTTCAGCTTGACCCGGCTCGGATCCCAGTAGTGCTCGTTACCGGTGTAACGGATATTCGAGTCTTTCTGATAGCTCTTGAACACGAACGGCCCGGTGCCGACCGGCTTCTGGTTGATGTCGCTCGGCTTGCCTTCGGCCAGCAGCTTGTCGGCGTATTCGGCGGACAGGATGGCAGCGAAGCTCATGGCGATGTTCTGGATGAACGCGGCGTCGACGCTGTTGAGCGTGAACTCCACGGTCAGCGGCCCGGTCTTTTCGACCTTGGCAATGTTCTTGTTCAGGCTCATCCCGTTGAAATACGGGAATTCGGTCGGATAAGCCTTACGGAATGGCTGTTGCGGATCGAGCATGCGGTTAAACGTGAACAGCACGTCGTCGGCGTTGAAATCGCGCGTTGGTTTGAAGTACGGCGTTGTATGAAATTTCACACCTTCACGCAGGTGAAAGGTGTACTTGAGACCATCCTCGGAAATATCCCACTTGGTTGCCAGTCCCGGTACGACGTTGGTCGCGCCTTTTTCAAACTCGACCAGGCGGTTGTACAGCGGCTCGGCGGCATCGTTATCGGTGGCCGTCGTGTATTGCGCGGTATCAAAACCCGCCGGGCTGCCTTCGGAGCAGAACACCAGGCTGTTGCTGGCGGCGTAACTGGCGGACGTGGCGGCCAACAGGCCGGCGCCCAGCAGTGCGGAAAAAACCAAGGTATGGCGCATGACGCTCCCTCTTTTTTGTAGTGTTGTTCAATGCACCGCGGTCCCGTCCAGGGACGTTGAGGTGGCATCGAGCTCAATCCAGCACGTACGGCAAGCCGGTGGCACACGCAGAAACTGGTCAGAACCCGACGGTAGGGGCCGTGGGGCTGGCAGTAAATGCGTAATTGCCTGAAAACTCGTAGGAAAAGTCGACACGTCCTATGCCACTGCAGTCATCCGCAGCGGAATTGGCTGTAGGCAAATTCCTGACTTCCCGGCAGCTAAAGCAAGGGCGACGTCATGAACGTCGCCCTTGCAATGGCTTAATTGCTGACGCTGACGCCGTAGAAGGAATTCAAGCCGAATGGGCTGATCTTGAAGTCCTGCACGTTGGCGCGCATGGGTTGATACACCGTCGAGTGAGCGATAGGTGTCATTGGGACTGCATCTTTGAGGACGTGTTGCGCCTGTTTGTACAGTTCGGTGCGCTTGGCCTGGTCGGTCGTGCGCTTGGCTTCCTTGACGAGGCCGTCGAACTTCTTGTCGCACCACTTGGAGAAGTTGTTGCCGCTGAGCGAGTCGCAGCCGAACAGCACGTTCAACCAGTTGTCCGGATCACCATTGTCACCGCTCCAGCCAATGATCATGGCCTGGTTCTCGCCACCTTTGGAGCGCTTGATGTACTCGCCCCACTCGTAGCTGGTGATCTTCACGTTCAGGCCGATCTTCTTCCAGTCGGACTGGAGCATTTCAGCCATCAGCTTGGCGTTCGGGTTGTACGGACGCTGCACCGGCATCGCCCACAGAACGATCTCGGTACCTTCCTTGACGCCAGCTTCCTTGAGCAGCTGTTTGGCTTTCTCAGGATCGTACTTGGCGTCCTTGATGGTGGTGTCGTAGGACCACTGGGTCGGTGGCATGGCGTTGACGGCCAGCTGGCCGGCGCCCTGGTAAACCGAATCGATGATCTGCGGCTTGTTCACCGCCATGTCCAGCGCCTGACGTACGCGCAGGTCAGCCAGCGGGTTAGCCTCGTTGCTGCCCTTGACCTTGTCCATCACGTTGTAGGCGATGTAGCCCAGGTTGAAACCGGCCTGGTCAGGCATCTTCAGGGTCTTGTCGGCCTTCAGCGCCGCGAGATCCGCCGGACGCGGGAACAGGGTGACCTGGCATTCGTTCTTTTTCAGTTTCTGGATACGTACCGACGGGTCGGTGGTGATGGCGAAGATCAGGTTGTCGATCTTCACGTCATCCGGCTTCCAGTAATCCTTGTTGCCGGTGTAGCGGATGTTCGAGTCTTTCTGGTAGCTCTTGAACACGAACGGACCAGTGCCGATCGGCTTCTGGTTGATGTCGGCAGCCTTGCCTTCCTTGAGCAGCTGGGCAGCGTACTCGGCGGACTGGATCGAGGCGAAGCTCATGGCCATGTTCTGGATGAACGCGGCGTCGACTTCTTTCAGCGTGAACTTGACGGTGTGGTCGTCGACTTTATCGATCTTGGTGATGTTGGTGTCCATCCCCATGTCGGTGAAGTACGGGAATTCGGTCGGGTACGCCTTACGGAACGGGTCATCCTTGTTAATCATGCGATTGAAGGTGAACAGCACGTCGTCGGCGTTGAACTCACGAGTCGGCTTGAAATACGGGGTGGTGTGGAACTTGACGCCTTCACGCAGGTGGAAGGTGTAAGTCAGGCCGTCCGGGGAAATGTCCCAGCTGGTGGCCAGGCCCGGGATAACGGCGGTGCCGCCACGCTCGAACTGGCTCAGACGGTTGAACATGGTTTCGGCTGAGGCGTCGAAGTCGGTTCCGGTGGTGTACTGGCCTGGATCAAAACCGGCCGGGCTCCCTTCGGAGCAGAACACCAGGTTAGTCGCAGCGGATGCGAAAGGTGCGGAGGCTAACAAGCCTGCGCCGACTAAAAACGGAATGACCGCGTGTTTAAGCATGTTGGCCTCATGATTTGTTGTCATTTTTTAATATTGAGGTACGACCTCGTGAGTCGTGCCTGCGGATACTTATGCAGGGGCCATACCCAATGCAAGATCCAGAGTGTGAGCGAGCGTTAAACGGTGGCACGTACGTACCTTAATGTCGCATCTGTATAACTTTTGACGCATTTGACCGTTTGCGGGTGGATTTTACGGTGCAAACGAAGCCCCAAAACGGTGCGCCGGTCACGTTGTGCGCGCCGCATTGGGGCTCGGTGTTACTTATTTATACCCACGCCGTAGAAGGGCGTAAGGCCAAACGGACTGATCTTGAAGTTGGTCACTTCCTTGCGCAGCGGCTGGAACACCGTGGAGTTGGCGATCGGGGTGATCGGCACCTGCTGTTTAAGGATCAGTTGCGCCTGTTGATACAGTTTTACCCGTTGCGCCTTGTCAGTGGTCACCTTGGCCTGCTGCACCAGTTTGTCGTAGGCCGGGTCGCACCACTTGGCGTAGTTGCTGCCCTTGACCGCGGCGCAGCTGTAGAGCACGCCGAGCCAGTTGTCCGGGTCGCCGTTGTCACCTGTCCAACCATAGATCATCGCGTCGTGTTCGCCATTTTTCGCACGCTTGATGTACTCGCCCCATTCGTAGCTGACGATGTTGGCCTTGATGCCGATTTTCTCCCAATCCTGCTGGATCATCTGCGCCGACATGCGTGCATTCGGGTTTGAGGCGCGCTGCACCGTCATCGCCCACAGGTTGATGGTGGTACCCGGCGCAACCCCGGCTTCCTTGAGTAGCGCCTTGGCCTTCACCGGGTCGTACGGCGCGTCCTTGATGTTCGGGTCATACGACCATTGCGCCGGCGGCAAGGCGTTCTGCGCCAGTTGGCCGGCACTCTGGTAAACCGCTTTGATGATCGCCGGTTTGTCGATGGCCATGTCCAGTGCCTGACGGACCTTGAGCTGGTCCAATGGCGGGTGAGTGGTGTTGTAGGCAAGGAAGCCGAGGTTGAAACCGGGCTGCTTGAGCACGCGCAGGTTCGGGTCTTGTTGCATCACTTCGATGTCGGCCGGGCGCGGGTAGCCGCTGACCTGGCATTCGCCGGCCTTGAGTTTCTGCAGGCGTACGGCGGCGTCGGGGGTGATCGAGAAGATCAGGTTGTCGATTTTGACGTCTTCGGGTTTCCAGTAGGTCGGGTTGGCGGCGTAGCGGATCTGCGAGTCTTTCTGGTAGCGCTTGAATACAAACGGGCCGGTGCCCACCGGCTTCTGGTTGAGGTCGGCGGCTTTGCCTTCCTTCAACAGTTGCGCGGCGTATTCGGCCGATTGCACCGAGGCGAAGCTCATGGCGAGGTTTTGCACGAATGCGGCGTCGACGTTGTTGAGGTTGAAGCGCACGGTCTGGTCGTCGATTTTTTCCACCGATTTGATCGTGGTGTTCAGGCCCATGTCGGTGAAGTACGGGGACTCGGCGGGGTAGGCCTTGCGAAAGGCGTTGTTCGGGTCGAGCAGGCGCTGGAAGGTGAAGAGGACGTCGTCGGCGCTGAAATCGCGGGTCGGGGTGAAATATTCCGTTGTGTGGAATTTCACGCCTTGCCGTAGGTGGAAGGTGTACTGGAGGCCGTCCGGGCTTACGTCCCAGTTGATTGCCAGGCCGGGTTCGACTTCGGTGCCGCCGCGCTGGAATTGGGTGAGGCGGTTGAAGACGGTTTCGGCGGAGGCGTCGAAGTCGGTGCCGCTGGTGTATTGGCTGGGGTCGAAGCCTGCCGGGCTGGCTTCGGAGCAGTAGACCAGGGTTGTGGCGGCATTGGCGATCGGGGTGGTTGTGGCCAGGGCCAGGGAGATCAGGAGCGGTTTGAGGGTGGATCTTGGCATGGAGTCCCCGGGTCGATTGGAGGTGGTTGTGTTTTCAGGGTAGCGGGGATTTGGGTCTGTTCGGAAATATCGTTTTTCCTGTTGGGGTGTCTATCTCGGTATATGTGGCGGCTTTTGTCGGGTACATATCCGTTGCTGCGGTAACGGCGGCTTGGGGTTCCGCCCTTACGGCGGGTCACTTTTTACAAACGCCTAAAAAGTAACCAAAAACGCTTGCTCCTGCGTTCGGCCCGCTCGCTGGGGCTCGGGGTTCCTTCGCTGCGGGATCGATCCGGGCGCAGCGCCTCCGGTTTGCTTCGCTGCACCTCCTCTCGCTGTGTTTGGCTGCGCCAAACGGTCGCTGCGCTCCCACCCCCGGATCAATCCCTCCACTCAGCCTTCCGACGTCGCCCGTGGATCAAGATCAAAAGCGGTACTCGAGCTAACGCTCATCGTGTGAGTGGTGAAAAGCGGGTGCGGCGACTGGCTAAGTGGTGGCGGCCTGACAGCCGACCAATCTCTAACGGCCTGCACGCCATCCACTGTGGGAGCGGGCTTGCTCGCGAAGAGGCCCGTCCAGTCACCTGATAAAATTGGCTTGTTTAAAGTCGTTTCAAATAACCAGAACCTTCCCACAAGGTTTTCAGGTTGTCCCTCGGACGCCAGCTCTCTAGCCTTGAACTGTCGCTGAAAACTCAGCGATCGGGTGTGAGAACCCGCAGGAACTGTTAATCCACAATCAGTACCACCATAATTGCCGCCAGCATTTCTGCTGCTGCAATGTTCTATGGCGGCTGTGTGCGGGCGGGCTTCGGTCCGGCCGGGCTTGTTCCTACCGGTTTCTCACCCCGCACATTGCTGCCACCACTCCGCCGCGTGAGAAACGGCGAGTGAATGGCTATTGACCAGGAACGCTAACAATGTCCAAACCCGTCCCAGATCCACCGCTCGAACCCACAACCCCACTCACCGAAGCCCTCCACGCCGAAGACCTCGCGAAAAACCGCGAAGCGATCAAACGCGCCCTCGATTTCTACCTCAGCCCCGAAGCTACAAAACCGCGCCCCCCGAGTTCGATGTTCCTCGTCCATCCGGGCATCGACACCGAAAGTCTGCTGGCCCACGCCTGTGAATCCCTGGCCTCGGCCAACACCATGGCCAGTGATTTCGCCGATCAGCTCAGTCGCCCGCAGCGCAATACGGCGCTGGCGATTCAGCAGATCATCATGCTGGCCGAGTTGGCGGTGAATCGGGCGCTGGATCGGGTTGATCCGCAGGCTTGAGACCGCGTCATCGTTCATCGCGAGCAAGCCCGCTCCCACAGGGGGAATGCATTTCAAACTGTGGGAGCGAGCCTGCTCGCGAAGGCGTCAGATCAAACAACACAAATCCCGGGCACAAAAAAAACCGGCGATCATTCACTGATCGCCGGTTTCTCATTCAGCCCACATCAACTCACTGCATCAGCACTTCGATCGAGCCATCGGCGGTCAGGCTGACCTGGCTGGTGCCGGCTTCAACTTCTGGCGTGACCGGTGCCGAATCCGCCATGCCGGCGGCTTTCATCATCATCGGGGCGCGCATGTACGGTTGTGGATAACCGTTGCTGTTGAGGTTCAGGTTGACGATTTTGTACCCCTTGCCGCCCAGTGCGTCAGTGGCCAATTGCGCGCGGGCCTTGAAGGCGCTGACGGCTTCTTTCAGCAACTTGTCCTCGCTGGCCTTGCGGGTCGGCTCGGCGATGGCGAAGTCCATGCCGCCCATTTTCAGGTCGGTCAGCAGTTCGCCGGTGAGTTTGGACAGGGCGGCGAAGTCGGCGCTTTCCAGGCGCAGTTCGGCGCGTTCACGCCAACCGGTGATTTTCTGGCCCTTGGTGTCGTAGATCGGGTAGCTGTTGCGGCTGCCCTGGCGCAGGGTGATGTCTTTGACTTGCTTGGCCTGGGCCAGTGCCTTGTTCATGGTGGTGCTGACGTCGGCGGCGAGTTTGGCCGGGTCGGTGTTTTGCGCTTCGGTGTAGAGCGTCACGATCATCAGGTCGCGGGCCACTTCCTGGCTGACTTCGGCGCGCAGGGAAATCTGGTTGTAGTGCAGCTCATCGGCGGCCAGCGCCGGAAGGCTGGCGATGCTGCCGACGGTCAGGGCGAGAAGGGCGGCGCTGCGGCGAAATGTGTGCATGAAGGCTCCTTGAATAATGCGCAGGTGTTGGTTCGTCCCTGCGTGAAACCATCAGACTCTAGCTTCTGTGATCCGGTTCGCCCAGTTACAACTTCTATACAGATGCGCCGGATTAGCCAGGGAGTGTTTTTGTGGCGAGGGGATTTAGCGAAACGTCGCACCGCCCCGATCGGCTGCGAAGCACTCGCAATTCAGCGGATGCGGTCTGCCTGTGAAAAGCGGATTGCAGGTTTTGGGGCGGCTTCGCCACCCATCGGGGATAAATCCCCTCACCACATTGATCTCGAACAGTCGCGGGAGTAGCCCAATTTACCGCCAACGCCATGTGGTCATTTGCCGCACTTTCGCCTCTCAAAGGCGCGGCTTGGTTATACTCCGTGCGATCCGCCTGGAGCGCTCATCAGGAGAGCTCATGCTCGCCCCCGTACAACTGACTTCCGCCACTCGCCAGAACCTCTGGCGGCTGACTTTCATTCGCACCCTGGTGCTCGCCGCGCAGGCCGGTTCCGTCGGCCTGGCCTACTGGCTGCAACTGCTGCCGTTGCCGTGGGTGCAACTGGCGATGACCCTCGGCTGCTCGATTCTGCTGTGCGTGTTCACTGCCGTGCGACTGCGCACTTCATGGCCGGTGACCGAGCTCGAATACGCCCTGCAACTGGCCTGCGATCTGGTGATCCACAGTGCGTTGCTGTATTTCTCCGGCGGTTCGACCAACCCGTTCGTTTCCTACTACCTGGTGCCGCTGACCATCGCGGCGGTGACGCTGCCGTGGCGTTATTCGGTGATTCTGTCGGGTATCGCGCTGGCGCTGTACACCGTGATGCTCACGCGTTTCTATCCGCTGGAAACCCTGCCGGTGGCCCGCGAGAACCTGCAGATCTACGGCATGTGGCTGAGCTTCGCCCTCGCTGCTGCGGTCATCACCTTCTTCGCTGCGCGCATGGCTGAAGAGCTGCGCCGTCAGGAAGAATTGCGCGCGATTCGCCGCGAAGAAGGCTTGCGCGATCAGCAATTGCTCGCCGTCGCCACTCAGGCGGCCGGCGCCGCGCATGAACTCGGCACGCCGCTGGCGACCATGAGCGTACTGCTCAAGGAGATGCAGCAGGATCACCCCGACGCGATGCTGCAAGACGATCTGAAGGTGCTGCAGGATCAGGTCAAACTCTGCAAAGAAACCCTGCAGCAACTGGTGCGTGCCGCCGAAGCCAACCGCCGTATGGCCGTGGAAATGCAGGACGTCACCCAATGGCTCGACGAAGCGCTGAACCGCTGGCACCTGATGCGTCCGGAAGCCAGTTATCGCTTCCAGCGTCTCGGCCAGGGCACAGTCCCGCGCATGGCCCCGCCGCCTGATCTGACCCAGGCGCTGCTCAATCTGTTGAACAACGCCGCCGACGCCTGCCCGGAAAATCTCCAGGTGACGCTGGACTGGGATGCGGAAACCGTGACCATCAGCATTCGTGACCACGGCGCCGGTGTGCCGCTGGCCATCGCCGAGCAGATCGGCAAACCGTTTTTTACCACCAAGGGCAAAGGTTTCGGCCTGGGCCTGTTTTTGAGCAAGGCCAGCGTGACACGCGCCGGCGGCTCAGTGAAACTCTATAGTCATGAGGAAGGCGGCACGCTCACCGAGCTGCGCCTGCCCCACGGCGCCCGAGGAGACCAACATGAGTGACGAAATCCAAGTCGAAGGCGAAGAACTGCCGCATTTGCTGCTGGTCGACGACGACGCGACCTTTACCCGGGTGATGGCCCGTGCCATGGCCCGCCGTGGCTTTCGCGTCAGCACCGCAGGTTCCGCCGAAGAAGGCCTGACCATCGCCCAGGCTGACCTGCCGGACTACGCCGCGCTGGACCTGAAAATGGACGGCGACTCCGGCCTGGTGCTGCTGCCCAAACTGCTGGAGCTGGACCCGGAAATGCGCGTGGTGATCCTCACCGGTTATTCGAGCATTGCCACCGCGGTCGAAGCGATCAAGCGCGGCGCCTGCAACTACCTGTGCAAACCGGCCGACGCCGATGACGTACTGGCCGCGCTGCTCTCTGAGCACGCCGACCTCGACAGTCTGGTGCCGGAAAACCCGATGTCGGTCGATCGCCTGCAGTGGGAGCACATCCAGCGTGTGCTGACCGAACACGAAGGCAACATCTCCGCGACTGCCCGTGCCTTGGGCATGCACCGCCGCACCCTGCAGCGCAAACTGCAGAAGCGCCCGGTTCGTCGTTGAAAGGTTTTCTGGCCAAATGAGCTGGACTGAATGAAACAGGCGCTACCCTGCATTAGGGTAGCGCCTTGGGCTCAAGGTACAACCGTGAAGTGCGTTGGTGGCGATGTGTAATGCCATTCGCCCAGAGTTCCGTTGCATTGTGCGTAGAGTTTCTTTCCTACCCATTGTTTCAAGATAGCTTTTGATACCGGGAGAATGACCTTGTTCTGATTACCGACTTGTCGGTTGATTTCAGATTTGGTGTCGTCATAACCGATCCAGGCAACATCGATAATTGCCTCACGGTTATCGGACCAGAATATGAATGTAGCCCCCGAATCACTCAGCTCACTGATAGACAGTTCGCCCTTCTTGATCGAATCGCTGGTTGGAGCATTAAGCGGGTTGTCTTCTTTGTTCATGACCAATTCCTTTCGTTGTCAGAGGGGTAACCTGCTCTCCTGATTCACAGCGAATTCCTTGCAGGAGGCCAGCCCAGTTGATCAGCCTGAATCGCCCCCCTCTACTGTCAACTCTGACAGTCCCGATGAACGGTACGTGCGCTCGCGGCGATACTGAAACCCCCATCAATCTGAACAATCCCTGAATGAGCCAGTCCCACTCTGGCGATAAAACGAACCGATCAACTATGATCGGTGCGTGTCTGTTCTTTTCTTTATCGAGCCTTTTCCATGAATCAGAACGCTGAATATTCCGCGGTCAACGATGCTGTGCGCGGGCAGTTTTTTCGCAAGGTGTGGGCGATCATCACGCCTTACTGGCGCAGTGAAGAGAAGGGCAAGGCCTGGACGCTGCTGATCGCGGTGATCGCGCTCTCGCTGCTGAGCGTGGGCATCTCGGTGTGGTTCAACACCTGGTACAAGGATTTCTACAACGCGCTGCAAAAGAAGGATGAGGCGGCGTTCTGGCGCTTGATTCTGTATTTCTGCGGCATTGCGGCGGTGGCGATTGTCGGTGCCGTGTACCGGCTGTATCTGACCCAGATGCTGACGATTCGCTGGCGGGCCTGGCTCACCGAAAAGCATTTTTCCCGTTGGCTTGCCGACAAGAATTACTACCAGCTGGAGCAGGGCGGTTACACCGATAACCCGGACCAGCGGATTTCCGAAGACCTCAATAACTTCACCTCCAACACCCTTGAACTGGGGATCGGCCTGCTGCGCAATATCGTCAGCCTGGTGTCGTTCTCGATCATTTTGTGGGGCGTGTCGGGCAGCATCGAAGTCTATGGCATCACCATTCCCGGCTACATGTTCTGGTGCGTGCTGGTATACGCCGTGGTGGGCAGCTGGCTGACGCATTTGATCGGTCGTCGCTTGATCGGCCTGAACAACCAACAACAACGCTTCGAAGCCGACCTGCGTTTTTCCATGGTGCGGATTCGTGAAAATGCCGAGAGCATCGCGTTGTACAACGGCGAACCGAATGAGAACCGTCGCTTGAGCAACCGTTTCGGCATGGTCTGGCATAACTTCTGGGACATCATGAAAGTGTCCAAGCGCCTGACATTTTTCACTGCCGGTTACAGCCAGGCTGCGATCATTTTCCCGTTTATCGTTGCGTCGCCGCGTTACCTCGCCGGCAAGATCGAACTGGGTGAGCTGATGCAGATCAGCTCGGCATTCGGCAACGTCCAGGAGAGTTTCAGCTGGTTTATCAGTGCGTATCAGAGCCTCGCGTCCTGGCGTGCCACCTGTGATCGTCTGCTGAGTTTCCGTCAGGCCATGACCGATAACGAACAGCGCACCCCGGCCATCGATGTGCAGAATCAGGGCAGCGAACTCAAAGTGCACAATCTCGGCCTGGACTTGGCTGATGGTCGTCACCTGCTGACCAATGCCGACATGACGGTGGAGCCGGGCGAGCGGGTGATGCTCAGCGGCCGATCCGGCAGCGGCAAGTCGACGTTGCTGCGAGCGATGGGGCATCTGTGGCCGGCGGGCCACGGCAACATCCGGCTGCCAGCGGCGCGCTACCTGTTCCTGCCGCAGAAACCGTATCTGCCGATCGGCACCTTGCGCGAGGCCTTGAGTTATCCACAACCGGGCGATACCTACGCGCCAGAACGTTACGCGCAGGTGCTGGAAATCTGCCGGTTGCCGCATCTGGTTGCGCGTCTGGACGAAGCCAATCACTGGCAGCGCATGCTGTCGCCGGGTGAGCAGCAACGCCTGGCTTTCGCCCGCGCCATGCTTTATGCACCGCAATGGCTGTACATGGACGAAGCGACGTCGGCGATGGATGAAGAGGATGAGGCAACGTTGTATCAGGCGCTGATCGATCAGTTGCCGGGCCTGAGCATCGTCAGCGTCGGCCATCGCAGCAGCCTGAAGCGTTTCCACCCTAGACATGTGCGGATCGACAGCGGGCATCTGGTGGAGCAGGCCGTGACCGCTTGATCACCACAACCCCCTGTGGGAGTGGGCTTGCTCGCGAAGGCGTCTCTTCAGTCGACAAATCGGTTGCCTGACACACCGCCTTCGCGAGCAAGCCCGGCCCCACAGAGTTTGTGAAAAGTCAGGTTATTTACGCATCCGCATCAATTCCGGCAGCCCGATCTTCAGCAGCCGTGCCGTACGACTCCTGGCCAGTTCCTCAACGCCCTCATGCTCGGTCAGACGGGCCATCTGCGCCGCCATGTTCATCACCAACGCTTCACGGGAGTAAACCCCGCCACCGAGTTGATAGACCGACGCAATCAACTCTCGCAGCTCCAGCGGCAAGCGCCAGCGTGTACGCAACGCCGAACCGTAGGCCGCGCCAAATTCCGCCAGCGCATCACCGATTTCCTCCCACTCATCCAGCTCACCACCAGCCTGCTTCCACTCCTGCAAACAACGCAGCAACGCCAGATCGCCAAGCCGATGCAGCATGCCCGCGCAGTAGCAGCGCTCCTGATCCAGATCAAGCAGGCGCGCCAGGGTGCGGGCGTATTCGGCGGTGTGCAGCGACAGGCCCCAATAGCGCTCGGCGTAGTCCGCCAGGCACGGGTCACTGAGTCTGGCGCTGCGTTTGAGCGCCAGGCCGAGGATCAGGTTCATGCTCTGTCCGGTGCCGAGGCGATGCAACGCCTGCGCCAGGGTCTGCACCGCCGCGCCATGATGCTGTGCCGCGCTGTTGGCGGCCGCGATCAGCACGGCGGTGATCTGCGGATCGGTGCGGATCTCTTCTTCCAGAAGCTTCAGGTCGAGGCCATTGGGGTTGAGGCTGCGTTTGACCGCCACTTGCACATCGGTCATCAATGGCGCGCCGTCGGCCTGCTCGCGACGCCGCTCAAGGAACACCGACAAGGTCATGCCCGGCGCCAGCGTCGGCACTTCGCAGAACACCTCTTCACCCGCATTCAGCAGCAAACCCTGCAGCCGCTCGGTCAGACTTTCCATGTTCAGCGGTTTGGTCAGATAGGCCGTCGGGGCCAACGGGATGGCTTCGCGCACGCTGGCGCTGTCGTTGCGACTGCTCATCAGAATGAACGGCAGCGGCGGATTGCGTTTGCGCTGGCGCACGCTGCGCAGCACGCTCAAGCCATCGATACCGGGCAACTCCCAATCGACAATGGCCAGGTCATAAGGCACTTCGCTGAGTAACGACATGGCTTGCTGGCCATCGGCACACAAGTCCAGCCGCGCATCACAGCGCACGTTGAGCAACACTTGTTTAAGCAGGTCACGAGACCACGGATCGGCCTCGGCAATCAGCACTCGGGGTACGGCGGGTAAATCAACGGCGGTCATGCGCGCTCTCCCTTGCAATGCCTGAACCTTAGCCAATGCCGGCCTATCGATACAGCGCAAAAGCGTTTGATGTGTATCAGGGGCATAAAAAAACCCGCCGAAGCGGGTTTTTTGTCGAACGGATCACACAGCGCCGGAGCTTACAGCTCCGAGAAGCACTCTTCGATGATCGCCAGGCCTTTGTCCAGTTGCTCGTCCGGCGAGGTCAGCGGTACGAGAACGCGCAGCACGTTGCCGTAGGTGCCGCAGGACAGCAGGATCAGGCCCTTGTCGCGCGCCTTGGCCACCACAGCCGCAACGGCGGTCGGGTTTGGCTTGTGGCTGTCGCCGTTTTCGAACAGCTCGACCGCGATCATCGCGCCCAGCGCACGCACTTCACCGATCACCGGGTACTTGGCCTGGATGGCCTTCAGACCGGTTACCAGACGCTCGCCGACAGCCTTGCAGCGGTCCAGCAGTTGCTCTTCTTCGAACACTTCCATCACGGCCAGCGCCGCCGCGCAAGCGATCGGGCTACCGGCGTAGGTGCCGCCCAGGCCGCCCGGAGCGATGGCGTCCATGTATTCGGCCTTGCCGCAGACACCGGCGAGCGGGAAGCCGCCAGCGATGGATTTGGCGAAAGTGGTCAGGTCGGCAGCAACGCCCATCTGTTCCATGGCGAAGAAAGTACCGGTACGGCCAGCGCCGGTCTGCACTTCGTCAGCGATCAGCAGGATGCCGTGCTGGTCGCACAGGGCACGCAGACGCTTCATGAATTCCTTCGGCGCGACGTAGAAACCACCTTCACCCTGCACCGGCTCGATGATGATCGCGGCGATGTCTTTCGGCTCGGCGTCGTTCTTGAAGATGCGCTCGATGGAAGCGATCGAGTCATCGATGCTCACGCCGTGCAGTTCGTTCGGGTACAGCGCGCGGAAGATGCCGCCTGGCATCAGGCCCATGCCGGCCGAGTAAGGCACGACCTTACCGGTCAGGCCCAGGGTCATCATGGTGCGACCGTGGTAGGCACCGGTGAAGGCGATCACGCCGGCACGGCCAGTGGCGGCTCGGGCGATTTTCACGGCGTTTTCCACGGCTTCGGAACCGGTGGTGACCAACAGGGTTTTCTTGGCGAAATCACCTGGCACCTTGGCGTTGATCTTTTCGCACAGCTCAACGTACGGCTCGTAGGCCAGTACCTGGAAGCAGGTGTGGGTCAGCTTGTTCAGCTGTTCGGTCACGGCGGCGATGATTTTCGGGTGCACGTGGCCGGTGTTCAGCACAGCGATACCGCCGGCGAAGTCGATGAATTCACGACCTTCAACGTCAGTCACGGTAGCGTTCTTCGCCGACTCAGCGAAGATCGGGTGAATCTGGCCAACACCACGTGGAACAGCTGCGGTACGACGGGCCATCAGTTCAGCGTTAGTCTTGCTCATTACAGTCCTCATTCACCGCTCATCGGGCGGCGTGGTTCAAGGATTAAGCGGGAGGAATCGGCGGTGGCAGCATGCGATGATCGACTGCCACGGCGTTCCCGGCCGCAGAGAAAATTCCGGTTTGAAACGACGCAAAGGGACAGCGCTCTCGTGCCCTTTGCGTTTACAGCGATCTTCTACCGAGGCTTAGATGCCAAGGCAGAGGTATTTGATTTCCAGGTAATCTTCGATGCCGTACTTGGAGCCCTCACGGCCCAGGCCCGAGGCCTTGATGCCGCCAAACGGCGCGACTTCGTTGGAGATCAGCCCGGTGTTGACGCCGACCATGCCGTATTCCAGGGCTTCCGCTACACGGAACACACGACCGAGGTCACGAGCGTAGAAGTAGGACGCCAGACCGAACTCGGTGTCGTTGGACATGGCGATCACTTCGGCTTCGTCTTTGAAGCGGAACAGCGGCGCCAGCGGGCCGAAGGTTTCTTCCTTGGCGACAGCCGCGTTTTTCGGCACGTTGGTCAGGATGGTCGGCTCGAAGAAGTTGCCTTCCATCGGCTTGCCACCGGCCAGCACGGTGGCGCCTTTGGCCACGGCGTCAGCGATGTGCTCTTGCACCTTGGCCACGGCTTTTTCGTCGATCAGCGGGCCAGTGGTGGTGCCTTCTTCCAGACCGTTGCCGATCTTCAGCTTGGCCACCGCCACTTTCAGCTTCTCGGCGAACGCGTCGTAGACCGAATCCTGAATGTACAGACGGTTGGCGCAGACGCAGGTCTGGCCATTATTGCGGTATTTGGAAATGATCGCGCCTTCGACGGCCTTATCCAGGTCCGCGTCGTCGAACACGATGAACGGCGCGTTGCCGCCCAGTTCCAGCGAGACTTTCTTGATGTCCTTGGCGCATTCCGACATCAGCTGACGGCCGATTTCGGTCGAGCCGGTGAAGGACAGCTTGCGCACGATCGGGTTGCTGGTCAGCTCGCTGCCGATGTCGCCGGCGCTGCCGGAGACCACGCTGAACACACCTTTAGGGATGCCGGCACGCTGGGCCAGTTCAGCCAGAGCGAAGGCGGAGAATGGGGTTTGCGAAGCCGGCTTGAGCACCATGGTGCAACCGGCGGCCAGCGCAGGGCCGGCTTTACGGGTGATCATCGCCGCCGGGAAGTTCCACGGGGTGATCGCTGCGGTCACACCGATTGGCTGCTTGATCACGATCAGGCGCTTGTCCGGCTGGTGGCCCGGGATCACGTCGCCGTAGATGCGCTTGGCTTCTTCGGCGAACCACTCGATGAACGAAGCGGCGTAAACGATTTCGCCCTTGGCTTCAGCCAGCGGCTTGCCCTGCTCGAGGGTCATCAGGCGCGCGAGGTCGTCCTGGTTCTCGATCATCAGTTCGAACCAGCGACGCAGCTTGCCTGCACGCTCCTTGGCGGTCAGTGCACGCCAGGCCGGCAGCGCTTTGTCAGCGGCTTCGATGGCACGGCGGGTTTCGGCGGCGCCCATTTTCGGCACGGTACCGAGGATTTCGCCGGTGGCCGGGTTGTTGACCTTGATCGTCTGATCGTTGTCCGCATCGACCCAAGCGCCATCAATGAAGGCTTGCTGGCGGAACAACTGGGTATCTTTAAGCTGCATGTCGGCTTTCCTTAACAGCACCGCGGCCTGCGCGGAGCAAAATTATGATTGTAGAAAGGCGCCTCGCAAGGCTGCCGTCAGGGAAATCATCGACCGGGTGAGGCGCAGCGATCGTGCGTTATTCACAGCATCTGCGCATCCACACCCCGTCAAAGAGCGTTTGAAATCTCAAACGGATCGTAGGAGCAAAGGGGGTAAAGGACAATAGGTCGTTCGAAAAAAAGAACAAAAACCCAGCGTTTGCTGGTTTTTTCAGATCAACGAGCAAAAAGCCCCGGCCGCAGCCAAACCATAGAACAGCCAGGAAAAAGCGCCAAGCGAGGGTTTTGCAGGACGTTACAGCTTTAAGGAATGCAGCGTTTCACACCGACACGCGCACTGACAAAACCCGCCAAAACCCGGCATGGACGCCCCGAGCCGACCTAGGTATGATGTCGCCCGCTGCACCAGTAGCTCAGCTGGATAGAGTACTGCCCTCCGAAGGCAGGGGTCGTGGGTTCGAATCCCGCCTGGTGCGCCATGAATTGAAACGAGAAAGCCCCGGACTGTGATGGTCCGGGGCTTTTTTGTGGGCGCGGTGTTTCATGCGACGACGGTCACTCCGTCGTCCAGTCAAACTCATCGTAATCGTCGTCTTCCTCTTCTTCCCCAACCTCCTCAAAAACCTCGTCTTCTTCCACGACGTCTTCTTCCGACTGGTTCAGCAGAAACTCCTTGCGCGCCTCGGTAATCGCGCGCCGCATCTCCTCGCCCTTCTGCGGGCAGTTGAGGAGTTGGGCGATGCGGTCGATTTTTGCTGCCACTTTGTTCTCCAGCGCTTCAGCCATGGCCCGATAGTGCGCGTTTTTGCCGGGCAATGCCAAATGGCTGGGTGAACCGGGCGGTCAGTTCTTCTGGATTTTTTCCAGTCGGGCGTCGAGGTCGGCGTTCGGGTAGCGTTTGTGCAGGTTGTTGAACAGGGTGTCGGCCGCTTTTGATTGGCCGGATTCGCGCAGGCGCAAGACTTCGCGCAGTTGTGCGTCGAGGCCGTTGGCCGGGGCGGCGGCGCGTTTGCTGGTTTTGGCTTCATCGGCGCTGAACGCCTCGCTGTGCATTGGCGCGGCCATTTCTGCCATCGGCGCGGGGGCGGACAATGCTTCGGGGGCTTGTTTGCGAGCCATTGGTGCGGCGGGTTTGGCGGCCGGGGCGAAGTCGAATTGCGGCTGCGGTTCGGGGGCGCGTTGCACCAGCGAGAGCATCAGTGCCACACCGACCAGGCTGGCGAATGCGACCTGCCAACGCGGCTTCTGGCAGGCCTGCAGCCAGCGTTGCCAAAGGCTGGGCTGGGGCGCCGGGGCTGCGCGGCGGGCCGTAGCAAGAATCAGTGCATCGAGCTGTTCTGAAGGTTCGCCGGTGTGTTGTTCGCGATAATGCTTGAGCAGTTGCTCTTCGGGTGTCTGGCGGGCGTCAGTCATGTCAGTACCTCCTCGGCCAGCAGCCGACGCAGTTTTTGCTGGGCGTAGCGCAGGCGGCTTTTGACGGTTTCCAGCGGTGTTTCGGTGAGGCTGGCGATTTGCGCCAGGTCGAGATCGCCATGGGCACGCAGAAGGAACACTTCGCGCTGGTCGGCGGGCAGGGTTTGCAGGGCGCTTTCCAGGCGCTGGCTGTCGCGGCTGAGGTTCAGCAGTTGTTCGGGATCGCTGCTGTCGTCGCCAACCGCATGAGCCTGTTCGTCATAGCTGTCGTGCAGCGGCTGATGCACGCCGTGTTTGCGCCAGTGATCGATCAGCCGATTGCGGGCAATCTGGAACAACCATGTACGAAACGTCGCCCGGCCCTGTGGCTGACTGGCGCTGCGGATCAGGCTCAGCCAGGTGTCCTGAAACACTTCGTCAGCCAGTTCCGGTTTGCCGCTCAATCCGAGCAGAAACCGATACAAACCTTGGCGATGACGGGCGTACAAGATCTCGAACGCTGCGCTATCGCCCTCGCGATAACGCGCCAGCAGCGTTTCATCGCTGCTGGCGGCCGCGCTGTCTGGCGTAGCAAACAGCTGACTGATGAAGCCTTTCAATCGGCTCACTATTCAATCCGTCGCTCAGTGGGCATCGCGATCGATGCGGTTGAGGCGCGCAGGCTTTGCGCCAGTTCCACCAGTTGCACGAACTCGTTGCGCAAGCCGAAGCGGTCGTCGCCGCGAGCGCCACGGGCCAGTGCTTCGGTGTCTTTCAGGCCGAAGTCGCCAGCGTAGCGAGCGTCCTTGAGCTGCTGGGAAAACGCCGCCACCGCCGCCGCGAAACGCAGGTCCTCGCTGGCCGGTGCGACCTTATTGGCAATCGGCCGCTCGATCAGCAGACTTTTCCCACCTTCAGGCTGTTGATAACGCACACGCAGCATCGCCAATTCTCCATCCTTCGCAGCAACCACCTTCTCCGATTTACCGTAGCGCAGCGGTTCCAGCCAGCCCTGCTCACCTGCCGGAACAATTTCATACAGCGCGGTCACCGTGTGTCCTGCGCCGACTTCACCGGCATCGACTTTGTCATTGCTGAAATCCTCACGCTTCAAGGTGCGGTTTTCGTAGCCAAGCAGGCGATATTCACTGACCTGCGCCGGGTTGAACTCCACCTGCAATTTGACGTTTTTTGCCACCACCGCCAGGGTCGAACCGAGTTGATCCACCAGCACTTTGCGCGCCTCGCGCAGGTTGTCGATGTAGGCGTAGTTGCCGTCACCGGCGTCGGCCAGCTGCTCCATCAAGTGTTCATTGTAGTTATCCACACCGAAACCCAGGGTGGTCAGGGAAATCCCGGTTTTGCGTTTATCCACAGCCATTTGTTTGAGGCTGTCGAAGTCGCTGACGCCGACGTTGAAGTCACCGTCGGTGGCCAACAGGATGCGGTTGATGCCTTTGGGGATGAACGCCTGCTGGGCCATTTGATAGGCCAGTTCGATGCCCGACGCACCAGCGGTTGAACCGCTTGCGGTCAATTGCTCGATGGCTGTGCGAATTTTGGCTTTCTCGCGTCCGGACGTTGGCTCCAGCACCACACGGGATTCGCCGGCATACACCACCAGCGACACCCGATCCTGCTCGCGCAACTGATCGACCAGCAACTTCAGCGTGCTTTTGACCAGTGGCAGCCCTTCGCGGCGATCCATCGAGCCGGACACATCCACCAGAAACACCAGGTTCGCCGGGGCCAGTTCCGCCACAGCCCGGTCGGAGGCCTTGATGCCGATGCGCAGCAGGCGGGTGTGCGGATTCCACGGGGTGGCGGCCAGTTCGGTGGTTACGCCGAAGGGCGAACCATCGCTGGGCAGCGCATAGTCATAGGGAAAGTAATTGACCATCTCTTCCAGCCGCACCGCGCCTTCCGGCGGAAGACGTCCCTGATTGAGCAAACGCCGGACATTGGCGTAGGCGCCGGTATCGACGTCGGCGCTGAAGGTCGAGATCGGGGCCTCGGCCACGCTGTGGATCGGGTTGTCGGCCAGCGCCTGATATTGCTCGCGCTGCTCGTCGCGATAGCCTTGTGGATAACTTTCCGGGGCCGGCATCGCCGCGAAACTGGCAATCGGCGCCGGACGCGCACTGCGCTTGGCCAGCGCACTGTCGGCAACGAGCGCCTCAAGCTGAATCGACGCCTGTGGCTGGGCCGGCGCCGGAACGGCAGCCGATTCGAGATTGGAAGACACGCCGCAACCGGCGACGGTCAACAACACACCGACGGCAACGGGTCGCAGAAAAGGCAGGGAGCGGGACATGGGGGCTGACCTCGGGATGAAAGTGATCCATTCATCCACTGAGACGGGCAGCCCCTTCAGATCGGGTTAAGCGCCGCTGAAAATATTTTCAGCGGTGATAACGCCGCACCACGCTGCTGTTACGCAGTACGTGGCCTTTGATTTTGTCCATCAGCTCGGCGCGGGTCAGACCGGCGGGCAAGGCGTCCGGGGCCAGATCCAGGGCGTAAATCTGAATGATGTAGTGGTGGGCGCTGTCGCCAACCGGTGGGCACGGCCCGATGTAATGGGTGGTGCCTTTGCTGTTGGTACCGCCCACGCCTTCGAGAGTGGATTTGGCGCCGACACCGGCCGGAATCTGCCGGGTGGTGGCCTTGATGCCGTAGTGAATCCAGTGATCGACGCCAGCACCTTTCTGGCCGTCCGGGTCGTGCATGACGATCGCGTAGCTCAGAGTGCCGGCAGGCCCGGCGTTCCAGGCCAGTGCCGGGGACTGGTTCTTGCCACCGCAACCGGCCGCATCGCTCGCGGCGGCCGAGGTGAACAGGCGATTGTCCGAGACACCGGGGATGTCGAGGGTAAAGCGCTCGGCCGCCTGCGCCGGAAACTGCACGCAAAGGGCGACGGCGACAGCCGCCAGCCAAGGGTTGAGAGAGGTCAATCGGGTCATTCCGGGAGCACCTTGTGCAGTTGGGCCTTCGTCGGCCTGCAAACTATAGCTGTACCGTTCGTACCTTGGCAGTGGCAATTGGCTGAACCTCGCACTGCGGCGCAAACTCGTAAGAGAAATGCCTGTCAGGAGCACGAACATGAGCCTGCACCGTGTCGCCCGTGTCGCCGATGTCCCCGAAGACCGTGGCCTGCAAGTGGAAATCGGCGAGCGCAAGATTGTCCTGCTCCACGCCAATGGCCAACTGCGCGCATTTCAAGGCGAATGCCCACACGCCGGCGCGCCATTGGCTGACGGCGCGCTGTGCAACGGACGCCTGATCTGCCCTTGGCACAAAGCCGCGTTTCGCACCGAGGATGGCGCGTTGTGCGAACCGCCGGCCCTCGACAGTCTCAAGCGTTATCCGCTGGAACTGCGCGGCGAGGAAGTCTGGGTCGATGATCAACCGCTGCCGGATGCGCACACGCCTCCGGCCGACGATCCGCGCACCTTTGTGATTGTCGGCACAGGTGCAGCGGGCACGGCATGTGCGGCGGCTCTGCGGGAGAAAGGTTTCGGCGGCCGGATCATCATGCTCGACCGCGAAGCGGAGGCCGGTTACGACCGCACGGTGCTGAGCAAATTCGTCCTCGCCGGCGAGATGCCGGCGCAGGAAACCCCGCCGCTGCGCGATGAAAGCTTTTATAAGGAGCAGCGCATCGAACGCCGGCAAGGCGAAATTTCGGCCCTCGACGCAACAACGAAAACCCTGCATTTGAAGGATGGCCAGACCCTTGGTTACGACGCCGCGGTGCTCGCCACCGGCGGCGAGCCCAATCCGCTGCAACTACCCGGCGCCGACCTGCCGCAGGTGTTCGTTCTGCGCTCGAAAGCCCAGGCCGAACAGATCATGCGCACCGCCAAACCCGAACAGCGGGCGCTGATCATCGGCGACAGCTTTATCGCCCTCGAATGCGCCTCGGCCCTGCGTCAGTTCGGCCTCGACGTCACGGTCATCGCCCGCCACGCCATCCCGTTTACCGCGCAGTTCGGCGAAGCGGTGGGCAAGGCGATCCGCGCGCTCCACGAACAACACGGGGTGAAATTCATCACCGATCACGAAGCCCGGGAAATCACCGGTGATGGCAAAGTCGAGGCGGTTCTGCTGGACAACGGTTTGCGCGTTTCGGCGGATCTGGTGCTGGCGGGGGTTGGTGTGCATCCGGCCACAGAAGCGTTCGCTTCGCTGCCAAGGGAGAAAGACCAGTCACTGCGCGTCGATGCCGGCCTGCGGGTCTGCGAAGGTCTATGGGCGATTGGCGATATCGCCACGTTCACCCTGAGCGGCCAGCCGCAACGCATCGAACATTGGCGCCTGGCCCAGCAGCACGCACGCATCGCTGCCGCCAACATGTTGGGCGCCGATGAGCATTATCTGGATGTGCCGTTTTTCTGGACCTGGCACTTCGGCAGGAACTACGACTACCTGGGCCACGCCAGCCAGTGGGATGAAATCGAGTTCAAAGGCGAGCCCGAGCATCCGCCCTTTATTGGCCTCTTCGGCCACAACGGCGTGGTGGTTGCCGCCGTGGCTTGCGAGGAAGAACGGGCCATGGCGATGTTGGCCGAGCGGATGAAACAGCCGCTGACGATGGAAGACGCGTGGGAACTGATTCGCTGCTGAATGCTGAACAATGTAGGAGCTGCCGAAGGCTGCGATCTTTTGATCTTTAAAATCAAGATCAAAAGATCGCAGCCTTCGGCAGCTCCTACAGGGGAGTCGTTGTTCAGGTGGGGCGATTCACCGGGTCGCGATTGTCATCATCCTCGGCGTGCAGAAAGATCACCCGTGGATGTTCCAGCGGCGCCAGCGGTGGCGGCAATTCCGTCGGTGCCAGTGGACGAAAGTTCAGCACCACATGGCTGATATCACCTTCCTGGTCGTTGTGGATGGTCATCACCCCGGGTGTGCGCAGCTTCTCCAGGCGGTCATCGCACAGGCGGAAGCTCTTGCTCAGCCCTTCATCATCGACCACCGGTGCCGGCAAGCGACGCTGGGCGAAGCTTCTGCTTTTGCGCTGCTGATAACGCGCCCAACCAATCAGGATCACTGCGTTGACCAGCGCCACCCACAGGTAGATCTGCAACGTACCCAGGGCCTCGAACGCCGAGTTGTCGATGCGTGGCCCACCGGCGTGGGTCTCGATCAACGGCCACAGTCCGCGAATCAGCAGAAACAGCAGGCCGACCCAGGCCAGCACGGTGAGGACCACATCGACCACCACCAGGAAGGGCCGCTGCCGGGTCCGGATGATTTTCATTTGATGACCTCCTCTTCGTCGTCGCCGACCGGTTTGATGCCGCGGTCAGGGCTGACCCAACGCGCACGCTTCTGGTGTTGACCAAACAGCACTTTGGGGAAACTGACCAAGGTGGTGAGCAGGCTGACCAGCCAGAACGCGATCGGGTACCAGACCACCCAGAACATGGTTCGGCCCAGACCCGGTTCATAGCGCCGGTCGATGATGATGCTGACCGCGAATTGCACCAGGCAGACGAACGCCAGCAACAGGCCGGTGAACGCCGGGGGCATCAGGTGATGCACGGCAATCGATTCCGGCATGACCACGAACTTGCCCACGCCCCAAAAGATCACCGATAGCAGGAAGGTGAAGGCCCACCCGGTCGACAGGCAGTACTCGAACAGCAGTGGCCACAAATAACGATGACGGTACTGCCAGATCCCGCGAATGTTCTTGAACAGCACCTCGGCGCCACCCTGCGCCCAGCGCAGGCGCTGCTTCCACAGACCGCGCAGGGTTTCCGGCATCAGGATCCAGCACAGCGCGCGCGGCTCGTAGAAGATGCTCCAGTGATCGAGTTGCAGCTTCCAGCTGATGTCGATGTCTTCGGTGATCATGTCCGGGCTCCAGTAGCCGACCCGGTTCAACGCGGTACGACGAAACGCGACGATCACCCCGGACACGGTGAAGATCCGCCCGAACACCCGTTGCGTACGCTTGATCAGACCGATGATCGACGAGAACTCGCCGACCTGCACCCGCCCGACCAGCGTCGAACGTGTGCGAATCCGCGGGTTGCCGGTCACTGCGCCAAGCCGCGCGTTGTCGAGCATCGGCGCCACCAGATAGGCCGCCGTGTTCGGCGCCAGCAGCGCGTCACCGTCGATGCACACCAGATATTCGCTGCGCGCAGCAATCGCACCCATGCGCAGGGCCACAGCCTTGCCCTGGTTTTCTGCCAGATGCAGCACCCGCAGGCGTGGGTCTTCCTGGGCGAGCCGGTCGAGCACTTCGGCGGTGTTGTCCTTGGAGCCGTCGTTGATCGCGATGACTTCGATGTTCGGGTAGTGCTGGGCCAGCGCCGCGTGAATGGTGTCGGCAGCGTTTTCGCCTTCGTTGTAGCAAGGGATCAGGATCGAGATCAGCGGCTCGCCTTCCAGTGGCGGCGGCAAAGTGTCGTCCTTCCATGGCCAGTGGCGTTCCCAGTGCAGCCAGAAATACAGGCCGCCGGCAATCCACAGGCCGGACATGAACAACGGGTAGAAGAACACGAAGTCCATCAGGAATTGCCCGGTGACCAGGAAGATCAACCCCAGCGGCACGCCGAGGACGAGCGCCAGAACAAGCAGGGCTAACAGTCTATCCAGCATGTCATGGGTTCCATTTGTTGGAGAGCGCAGGCCTTACGGTTTTCAGGTCCGGCAGGTTGTCGAGGAAGTTGTCCGGGTAGTAACCGAAACTGGTCGCACCCTGACGCTTGAGCCGGCCCATCCAGTCGGCCAATTGGGCGCCGTCGATGTCGGCCTGATCCTTTTTCGTCCAGTCGCGAGCCTGCAGTTCGAAGACTGTGCGATCCAGTGCACCGGGGCGCTGTTTGATCTTCGCCACCAGTTCTTCAAGCCACGGGCCGGATTGCGCCTGTGTCTGTTTTTCCATCAGTGGCATGGCCATCGGCGCCGTCCAGTCGTAGGTCACGAGGAAATCGTCGAGGTTCTGCGCAAACCAGGCTTCGCTCTCAGGATTGAGCACCGGCTCGGCGAAGATGTTGCGTGCGGTCAGCACTTGCGGGCCACGGATCGCACGGACCTTGGCGGTCAGCTCATTGGTGAAGTCGATCAGGTATTGGCTCTTGAACCGCGTCCAGCGCTGCATCGCAGCCGGATCATCCCGAAGCGCAGCAATAGACCCCGGCAAGCCGTGCGCGGCATACGCCTTCAGGGCCTCGGGGCTGGCGTCTTCGAAGTCCGAGAGCACCGCGTCGTCGTGATAAAGGATGCCGTCGACCGAGGTCAGGCGCGCCACGTCTTCGTAGATTTCACCGATGATCCGCCGTACTTGCGGATCGAATGGCGACAGGCGTTGATACTGGCCCGGATCGACCGAGGTGCTGCCGGTCTTCGGATCCCAGCGCGTAACACGCGGCAGCTTCGCATCGAGGCCGAAGCTCAGCACCGGCATCCACGCGAACACTTTCACGTGCGCCCGAGTCCGCAGTTGCCAGGCAACGCGATCGAAGATGTCGGCGCGCACCGGCAGGTGACGGTTGGGGAAGTACAGCGAGTGCACCAGTCCGTCGCCCTTCGGATCGGCGAAGGCCTGCAGGAACACGGTGTTGGCGCCCATGTCGGCCATGCGCTGGATCAGTTTGCCGAGGTTGATTTCCTGTTGCGCCGGATCCGGGTCATAAACGTTGTCGAGATCGACGTGCACCACACGCATGGCGAAATCCGACTGCACGCCAACAATGCTGTTGGCGAAATGCTCGCCGTCAGGATCGGAGGCCACCAGGAAGCGCGGACTGCTCATCAGGTTGTCGAGAGCGTCGAGACCGTCGTCCAGGGTCAGGGCCATTTCGTAGCCCTGCTCGCCGACCACGGTCAGCGAAGTGCCGTCCGCCGTACCGTAGGGCCAGACCCAGATGCGCGGTTTTTTGCCGGTGACCTTGCGGATTTTTTCCGAGATGGCCGCGACGTCATTGCGTATCCGGGCACGGAACTCCTCTTCGGATTCGTAGCGTTTGGTGAGCGGGTCGTAGCGACGCGTCGCTGCCGCCGGCTGCAGGTTGCCCTGCGGGTTGGCAAGAACGCCTTTGTGGTTGGCGTCGGTGTGCGCGGCGATTTCCACCAGCCCCGATCGCGAAATCTCGCGCACCTGATCCCAGGTCAGGAAGTCGGAGCGTGCGCGGGGTGCACCGGCAAAATCCACCGGTTGATTGAGCGGGGTGTCGATCCAGGTGCCGACCGGTGCCAGCAAGGCGTGCCAGTTGTAGGCACGCAGCACCGGCAACACGCGGGTATAGAAGCTTGAATAACCGTCGTCGAAGCTGAGCAGGATTGCTTTGGCCGGCAGTTCCGGGCCGCCCTTGCGCGCCGCCATGATCTGGTCGACGGTGACCGGCTTGTAGCCGTTCTCGCGCAGCCAGGCCAACTGTTCGATCATGCGCTCAGTGCGCACGGCCACCACGGCCTGATCAGGGTCACGGTCTTCGACGTCGTGATAGGCGATGCCCAGCACGTGGTTTTTCGGCCAGGGTTTTTCACTGGCCGCCACCGGACGTTGCGACGGCGGCGCGAAGGCCGGGGCTTGCTGGGCGCAGGCGCTGATCAGCAGCACTCCCAGCAGAAGGATGAAACGCGTCATCAAAGGCATCTTCAAACTCTTCTAGAAGCGGAAAGTGAGGTCGACGAGCAGACGCAGATCGGTCTCCCGATCACCGTCGTAGGGCCGGTTGATCACACTGAACAAGCCGCCCACCTCGAACACGTCGTTCCAGGCATAACGCTGGCCGTAGCCGAGCATCGCCATGCCGCCGGTGCCGTGGTCACGCTGGCTGTAGGTGCCCGCACCCGCCTGGAATTGCTGGCTCCAGGATGTTTCGTAGCGGTGGTAAAGCACATGGTTGACGTTGACCGTCGGCATGACGCTGAAGTCCGACTTCGGGTTGAAGTACGGCACATCCTCGGAATTGGAGTTGTGGCTGGTGCCAACCTCCAGACCGGCATCGACCTGGACGTTCGGCGCGCTGTAGACACCCTCGCGCCCGGTGAGCAAGGCCTCGACGCGGTTGTTGCCATCACTGAAGTGCGACGGGCTGACCGACAGTTTCCACTCGCGGCTCTCGTTGGCGCGCCAGCGGATGAACGCGTTGCCGCCATTGGCCTTGATGTCGCTGTTGAGCGCCCGCAACGGCGTCTCGGCCGACAGGTAAGCGAAGCTGCCGCCGTATTGCCAGTGGTCGTTGATGTCGCGGGCTATCGCGATCCGCGCGCCCTGTTTGGCGCCGTAACCGTAATCGTGATTGGAAACTTCGGCTTCCAGGCTCATGTCACGGGTGCGCCGTTCCAGGCCAACGCGCTGGAAGCGGTCGGTGCCGGTGCCTTCGGCGAAATCGCCGGTGGCATAACCGGCGCCGACGAACACCCGCCAGTCTTCATCAATCGGCGGGCTGTACAGGGTGCTCTGGATGCCGAAATCGCGGCTGCCACTGACCGCGCCCGCACCACCGCTGCCGCCGCCTCCGTTGGCCTTGCCACCGTAGGCTTCGACGCGCAGTTCGGACATGTCGTGCACTTCACGCTCACGGGCCGCGCGCTGCGCCTGGCGGTTGTCGGGGAAACGCTCGACCACGTCATCGGTCAGCGCATCCATCTGTCGCCATTCCTGCAGGCTCATCGCGGTGCGCGCCTGAGCCAGTTCCAGGCCCATGTCGCGCGGGGCCATGCTTTCGGTTTCCTTGAGCTGGTTTTCAGCGCGGCGTGGCCACTGTCGGGCCAGGTACAGATCGGCCTGGGCCAGACGCAAACCGAGGTTGCCCGGGGCCTGATCGACCAATGTCTGCAGGCGCTCCTCGCCGTGCGGCAGGTCAGAGCCGTAGGTGCCGGCCTGCGCCGCCAGTTGCTGCGCGTCCATCCATTCATCGTTGGGGTTGCCGATCGGCAAGCCCTTGAGTTCGACGCGCGGCTTCTGGGTCTTGGCCAGATCCTCGGCGACTTTGCGCGCTTCATCGGCGCGGTCGCTTTCCAGCAACGAGTAGTACAACGCAGTGGTGTCTTCGAGACGATCACCGACATCGGCATCCGGTGCCGACAGCACCTGGCGATACAGGTCAGTGGAGACTTCCGGCTGGCGCTGATCCAGATACGACGCCGCCACCCAGCGCAAGGCGTAGGTCGGAATCTTCACGCCTTCGCTTTGCAGCTTCTGATATTCATTGATCACGTCGGCGGTGCGCGCCCGCGCCTTGAGTGCGCCCATGCGGTCGATGCGCCAGCGAATCACGTCATCGTGGGCGCTGGCGTCCGGGGTCCAGGTGGCGAGCAATTTGTCGTAATCGGCCAAGGCGCGGTCGGCGATCACATAGCGTTCTTTTTCGCTGCGGGTGGCGAGTTCGGCCAGACGCACGCGTTCGGCAGCCAGATCACCTTCGAGGCGGCGCAGGGTGACCGGGTCGATCAGCCCCGGACGTTGATTGGCCAGGCGCAGCGCCGGTTCCGGCAGCCGCGCCTTTTGCAGAGCGACCACGTATTCACGGGCGACTTCCGGCTTGCTGCCGGCACGCATGAACGCCTGATCGTATTCAAACAGTGCGTCGTACTGCTTGCCGGCGCGGGTCAGGGCATAGCCCAGTGCGAGACGGCGTGAGGGATCGTCGGGTTTGGCGGCAACCAGAGCCTTGGCGCGGGTCACGGCTTCGTCGGGTTTACCCGCGTCAGCCTGAGTCAGCGCCAGCCCCAGTTGCAGGTCAGCGTTGTCCGGCTCCAGCGCCAGCGCCTTGTTGTAAACCTGGGTCGCCTGCTCCCAACGCTTGAGGTTGCGATAGGCGCGTGCGGTGGCGGTCAGTGCCTGCACCGGCAGCACCCGGTCACGGCCCTGGGTCTCATAGACCTGCACCACCTCGGCATCGAGGCCGGCCCAACTGGCGATTTGCAGGTGATCGCTGATCTGGCCGGTGGTCGATTGCCCCGGTGGCACCTGGCGCAGCACGTTCAGCGCAGGCGTGGTCTGCCCGGCACGGGCATCACGCACCATCTGATCATAGGGCGTATCGGCAAACGCCAGTGCCGGCCAGAGCAACTGGCTGCACAGCGCAACGCGAAACAACGGGCGTAAACCACGATGTAAAACAGGAACATCAATACGCGGCATTCGTCAGCATCCTTACATGGCCAGCCGGGTCGCAATGCCCCCCTTGCCCATTCGTAACGGAGACCGAGTCAAAACAGACCCGGCCAAGCTTAGTCAGGCAGTCTTGCATGCAAGCGTAGTCGAATATCCAGAACGCAATAATTGTTCAGAATCGTGGCGCCGGCTCAGACGAAAACCCGCACACCAGACAGCAAAACGCCCGGCGTCTGTGGATCAGAGGCCGGGCGTTGTTATTTAGAACGCAGGATTACTGCACTTGCGTGACGCCGGCGAACTTGCTCATCAGGAAGCCGACGAACTGCTCAACGGTCATTTTCTGGCCGTTGAACTCCACCTGATTGGCGGCGTAATGCAGCTTGGTCACGACATTGGTGCCATCGACGGTCGCCAACTGCGAACCGACGGCCATGCCGGAAAACATGTCGGCACCGGCGCTGGCCTGGTCGACGATGGCTTTGGCGTCAGTCTGACCGTCGAGCTGCGCTTGCACGCTGAGCAGATCGATCAGCATCGGCTTGGACACCTGAATGTTCAGGTCCAGCAGCGCGACCAACTGTTTACCCAGTTGATCCGGCGGCAGATCCATCGACTGTGGCTTGGTCAGATCAATCACCAGGCTGGCGCGGCTTTCACCGTTGGCGGTTTTCAGCGACAGGTTTTCCAGCGCGATCTGTGGACTGGCGGCCAGCAGTTTCTGCAGGTCAGCCTTGACCTGTGCCGACTCGGCTTCGGTCAGGTTCAGTTCCGGTGCCGGCAGGCCGGCTTCGGCAGCGGCCGCCGCTTCCTTCTCGTACGGCTGCAATTTGGTCTGGTAGATCTGCATCAGCGACATGGTCGACGGGATGTCGAGGTTCTTCAGGCTCATGGCCATGTTGGCCGAACCGATTTTCTTGTCGTTGAGGGTGAATTCACCCACCTTGTAGTCAGCGCGGCCCGAGGCATTGCTGCCGCTCTCTTCGGTGAGGTTCTTCATTTCGAAGTTCTTCACGCCGAGTACCGACTGCTTGGGACCGAAAGTGGTTTTGCTGTTGGTCAGCTCCAGGGTGTTTTCCCCGGTGTAGTAGCCGTAGCTGCTCTTGGTAAGGTTGCTGGCCAGGGTCAGACCGTTGAGTTCGACCTGCACCGGTGCTTGATCCTGCGACACGGTGACCAGTTTCAGGTTGTCCATGTAGCCGTCAGCCTTGACCTTCTGCGCCTGGGCACTGGCGGAGATGTTCATGGTCAGGCCGGAGAATTTCAGGCTCGACTGCTCGTCCAGCGCGGTTTCGAGCGGCAGCAACTCGAGGCTGCTGGTGGTGGATTCGTCGTAGCCGATGTTGGTCACACCTTTAAGCGGCGCGGCGCCCTTGGTGGCGGCAAACCATTTTTCGGTGGCCGGGCTCTTTTCCAGCTCGTAATTGCTGGTGGCCATGACCGGCAGCCACTTCAGCGATACCAGGCGCGAGAACGGCAGTGGGCCGTGCTCGATGTGGTCGACGAACAGCAACTCGACCGGCTGGTCGCCGAACATCTCGCCTTCGCCCTTGAGACGGTAGTGCGCGGTGCTGGTGAAGGTGTGACGCTCCAGCGACACCAGCTCCAGCGACGCGGTGCCATTGGAGCCGGCCATCGCGGTCTGCAGCTCTTTGTTGGCGTTGCTGACGGCGTTGTTCAACACGCCTTCAATCTTGGTCCCGGTGTACCAGGCCCCGCCGGCGCTGATCGCACCGATGGCAACAACAATCCCGAGAAGCACGCCTGCTGATTTATTCATGAATGACCTGATCAATGTCCGTGGCTGAAATGTGGTCGTCTTCCCTGAACCCGTGACCGGGTCGCGGCTCGACTCCGCTGAAATTAGCGGTGGAGATTAGCACTGGCAGCGCGAGGCGGCCCAATGTTTAAAGGTTAAAGAGTGTCTATGGGGAGTGTGGACAGCTGACAGGCGGGGAGAGTTGCAGTGTTTTTGAGGACGCTATCGCGAGCAGGCTCACTCCTACAATTGAAATGCGTTCCCCTGTAGGAGTGAGCCTGCTCGCGATAGGGCCACTGGATTCCCAGAAGATCAGGAATACTGAACCTCGATCTCATCGAGTTGATGATCGAAGCTCTTCAACCGCGCAGTCCAGGTGTAGACCAGCACTTCAAAATCCCGATCGATCACCGCCCCGCCCGGCCCGTCGGCCCGGGGATCGCAGAAATCCAGTTGATAGCGCTCACGAGCCATGGCCGTCGCGACGTCGGACAGTTCACGGGCATTGTTGAGCCAGTGCCAGCCTTCGTCGGCAATCTGCTTGTCGAGTTCCAGACACTGTTTTTTCAAGGCTTCGAGGCTTTTTTCCAGCGGCGTGCCGGTGAGTTCGCCCATGACTTCGGCGAAGGTGCGTCCCGGTTGCCAATAGCTGCCCCAGAAGTAGCGGTCGAACACGGTTTCGACCCGGCGCAGGGCGACTTTGGTGTCCCAGATCAGCACCAGGGTCTTGCCTTGTTCAAGCTGTCTTTTTTTGACTCGCTGCACCTGGATCGACGCCCAGGCCACCACGACAATTGCCATCACCGCGATCAACGCCGTGGCGCTGTCGAGGAAGACCATGGCCTTGTCGATCTGATGGGCCAGCATGATGCCGTAGAAATAGGTGGCCGATAGCAGCACCAGCGCTACCAAGGAGCACCAGAAGCCGAGAGCGTAAGGGTTTTTCATTATTGGTTTCCCCTAGACCAGCGCTAGCAATGTGCGCTGAAAGGGTGCGTTGCACGTGGCACCCCTTCAACACTTCAAAGCATAGCAACGGCTTCAGGGTTTGCTGGCGCTTGAGGCTTGCGTTCGTCCGCTTTCCCAACCGCCACCAAGGGCGAGGAATAAATCGATCTGGCTCATGGCGACCTGGGTGTTGGCGGCGGCCAGTTGCGCGGTGACGTCGGTGTAGGTGCGGGTCGCCTGCAGGTCGGCGAGGAACGACTCGCGCCCGGCCTGGAAGAAGCGGTGGGTCTGGTCCGCCGCCAGTTTCGCCGACTGCTCGGCATCGGCCAGGGCGTCGCGGCGTTGCAGCAGCGCGCTGTATTGGGCCAGACCGGTCTGGGTTTCGCGGATGGCGTTGAGCACCACGCCGTCGAAATGCGCCAGTGCGGCCTGGGTGTTGGCCTCGGCTTCACGGATCCGCGCACGGGCGCCGTTGGTCGGCACCTTCCAGCTCAATGACGGGCCGAAACCCCAGCGGTTGGTCGACGGATCGCCCAAGTCGTCAATAAGACCGACGGTGCCGATAGTCGCGCCGATGCTGATGTCCGGATACAGCTCGCCCGTAGCGACGCCGATGCCCGCTGTCGAGGCCGCCAAGCGACGTTCCGCCTGACGGATATCGGGACGACGCTTGAGCAGCGCCGCACCGTCGCCCACCGGCACCAGTTGGGCAATTTTCGGCAGTTCGGCACAAGTGGCGGTACCGGCCGGCAATTGCTCGACCGGTTTGGCCAGCAGCATCGACAGGCGGAACAACCCGGCCTGACGCGCTGCCTCATAGCGCGGCAAGTCGGCGCGCAACGACTTGAATTGGGTTTGCGAACGGGTGACCTGGGTTTCATCACCACGCCCGGCATCGCGCAGGCGCTGGATCAGCGTAGTGCTCTGCGATTGCAGGTCGAGGGAGTGCTGGGCAATTTCCCGCTCTTCGTTGGCCGCGCACACTTGGGTGTACGCGCGAACCACATCGGCCACCAAAGTGATGCGTGCGGTGTCAGCCGCTGCTTGAGTCGCATCGGCGTTAGCCTTCGCGCCTTCGATACCGCGTTGCAGGGTGCCCCATAGATCGAACTGATAAGACGCGCTGATGCCAATATCGCCGACGTTGTCGACCGGGACTTTTTCCGGCAGCAAGAACGCCTGCCCGGATTCCTGCAAACGCTGCGCGCCCATCTTCACGCCTGCGCTCCAGCCACCCGCCGCTTCGGCCTCATCGACTTGCGCGCGCGCCCGTTGAAGGTTTGCCGCCGCCACGCGCAAATCAGTGTTGGACGCCATGGCCTGCTGCACCAGTTGATCCAGACGCGGGTCCTTATACAGTCGCCACCAGTCAGCCGGTACCGGCGCTGACACCACCGGTTTGCCCTCCACCGCCAGTTCGCCCTGAAAGTCCTTGCGCTGCACCGCCGCGTCAGCGGGCAGCTGATAGTCCGGCCCGACCATCTGACAGGCCGAGAGCATCACGCCCAACCCGGCGATCATCAGGGCCTTGTTCATTGCGCGGGCTCCTGCGTTTTGTCGTCGATGATCGACACGGTAGCGGTACGCCCGGCGATCATGCGGAAGTCTTCCGGCACCTCGTCAAAGGCGATGCGCACCGGAATCCGCTGCGCCAGCCGCACCCAGCTGAACGCCGGGTTGACGTTGGGCAGCAGGTTGTTGCCGCTGGTGCGGTCGCGGTCTTCGATACCGGCGACAATGCTTTCAACATGCCCGCGCAGCTTGGCCTTGTCGCCGATCACGCGGATATCCACCGACTGCCCGACATGAATGCCGTCGAGTTTGGTTTCTTCGAAATAGCCGTCGATGTGGAACGAGTTACTGTCGACCACCGACAGCACCGGACGCCCGGCGGTGACGAATTCCTGCACACGCGGCGCGCGGTCGTTGACGTAGCCGTCCACCGGGCTGCGGATCACCGAACGGTCGAGGTTGAGCTGCGCGCTGTCCACCGTCACCAGCGCTTCGGCCAGCGCCGATTGCGCCCGGGCGACTTTCGACTGGCTTTCTTCCAGTTGCTCGGCCGGCACCAGGTTGCCCAGGCCACGGTTACGCTTGGCTTCGCGCTGCGCCTGGGCCAGGGTTTCTTCGCGATCGGCGACCGCCGCTTTAGCCTGACGCAGAGCCAGTTTGAAACGGTCCTGGTCGATGCTGAACAGCACCTGGCCGCGTTTGATCAACTGGTTGTCCTTGACCTCGACCTGCTGGATCAACCCGGATACGTCCGGGGCGATCTGGATGATGTCGGCGCGAATGTGGCCGTCGCGGGTCCACGGCGCAAACATGTAATACATCACCATGCGCCAGACGAGGACGACGGCAAAAGTCACGATCAGCAGGGTCAGGACCACGCGACCGATAGTCAGAAACGGTTTTTTCATGTCATCAGGTATCGACTGAGTGAGTCCACGCCGTACAGCAGCACGGCGTAGAGCGCCACGTTGAACAATGCCCGGTGCCAGACCAGACGGTAAAAGTGCACACGCGTGAGCACGCCGTGCACCAGCAGAAACAACACATAGGTGATGCCCATCAGCACCAGCAGGGTGGGCAGGAAAATCCCGCTGATATCCAGATCACCGATCATAGGGGCGCTCCATCGGGCAGCGGTTCTTCGGCATCGCTGGTGCTGACGAATTCCACGCCGGGCAGCAGCGCCAGGCGCAAACCGCTCAAGGCATGCAACAGGTTTAGCCGGGTTTCTTCGTCGCCGTGGCCTTTGAGCGCGCGGCGCGCGCGGTCCATCGTCATCAGCAACGGACTCGGCGCCGGCAAGCGTTCGCCGGCCTTCAGACACGCGCGGAAATACTCGCCGACCTCAGCCACCACTTGCTGCAGCAGGGCCTTCGGCGCTCCGCTGACCCGTGGCGTATAAGCCAGCAGATCGAGCAGGTTCAGGCCCACGCGCACTTCACGCATGGCAATCCCGGTGTCTTGGCCGGTCATGGCCAGACGCGGCAAGTGCTGCATCAGACGATCGAGCAACTGCACGCCCAGATGCCGATGTTCGGCCAGATTGGCCGGCTCGGTCATGCGCACGATGTCTTTCCAGCTGAAGCGGGTCAGACGTTTGGCGGCCAGTTCGACGCCGAACGGGCGGGCGATCAGGGTCCAGATGAACGCGAACAACAGGCCCAGAGGGCCGGCCAGGTTGGAGTTCACAAAGGCGAAGAAGTCCGCGTCGTAGGCGCCCTGAATGCTGATGAACGACGAGGTGTTGACCAGCGTCAGGAGCATGCCGAGGAAGAACCGTGGCTGCACCGTCAGGGTGCCGACACAGATGAACGGAACCGCAAACGCCAGTACCAGCATCGGAAAATCGTGCAGGTTCGGCAGAATCAGAAACAGATAGAGACTGGCGAACAGCACCGACATCCCGGTCCAGAAAAAGAACCGGTAGATCTGCGGTGCCGGGTCGTCCATCGAGGCGAAGAAACTGCACGCTACCGCCGCCAGAATCACCGCGCTGCCACCGTCCGGCCAGCCGAGCAGAATCCACAGCACCGAAGCGACGATGATCGCCAGAACGGTCGAGGCCACCGAATACAGCATCATCCCGCGGTCGAGAAATGGCGTCAGCCGCCCGAGGCGCCAGTGCCGGTAAACCGCGCGCCAGCTGTCCTGGCGCTCGCAGAGAATCGCGTCCTGCAAACTGCGGCAGTCCTGCCACAGATCGATGAATTCACCGAGGCGATAAATCGCGTTGGAGAACAGCAATTGCTTGCGATCTTCCAGCTCCTCGCAACTTGGCTGCAGGGCCTGGAGTTGATCCTTGAGCACCTGCCACCGTTCGAGATCGGCGTCGTTATGGCCGAGCCATTGCTGGGTCGCGGTCAACAGCGGGGCAAACTTTTCCACCAGTTCCGGTGTGCGTCGCTCAAGGGCATAGAGCGAGTCTTCCAGCGCATCGATCACCGGCAACAGGTGGATCATCCGCCCGCGCAGTTCCTTGGTGTTGCGCACGGTTTGCGGTCGAGCGCCTTCGTGGGGCAACTGGCCGATCATCAATTCGAGGCTGTTGAAATTGGCGACCATGGCCATGCGCAGCGTGGCGATCTGTTCAGGCTGCACGTCGCGGCTGAGAAACTTCAGGCTGTAGGTGGTGGCGTCGGCGAACCACTTGCCCACTGCGTCGTTGAACACCGGCGCCAGACGCCGCGGCCAGAACATCGCGCCGACCACCGCCGCCACGGCGATGCCGAGAAAAATCTCTTCGGTGCGCGCCTCCGCCACGTCCCACACCGCCAGCGGATTATCCACCGTCGGCAAGGCAATCAGCGGCAAGGTGTAGCCGGCCAGCATCAGTGCGTAACTATTGGCGGTACGCAGGTGCAGCGACAGGAACAGCAAAGTCCCCGTCCACAAGGCAATCACCACCACCAGCACATACGGACTCTGCACGAACATCGGCACGAACAGCACTGCCGCCGCCGCGCCGAGAAAGGTGCCGATGGCGCGGTACAGCGCCTTGGAACTGGTCGGGCCGAGAAACGGGCTGGAAACGATGTACACCGTGGCCATCGCCCAGTACGGACGCGGCATTTGCATGAGCAGGGCGATGTACAGCGCGATCATCGACGCTGCAAAGGTACGGACCCCGTAGAACCAGTCCCGGGCAGGCGGGATGCCAGAGAAAAAACCGTTCAAGAATTGATCACCACAGGCGGATTGGCCGCCTCAAAAGCTCGCAGTACCCGAAGCGTAGCCTCCAGATCACTCTGGTCGATGCCTTCGAGCACTTCATGACGCAGACGCACCAGTTCGATCTCCACCGCTTGCACCAGTTCACGGCCGGTGTCGGTCAGGCTCAGGCACTTGGCCCGACGATCCTGCGCATCTTCGGTGCGGCAGACGTAGCCGGCGTGGCACAACTGATCGAGCAGGCGCACCAGCGACGGACTCTCCATCCCGGCCGCCTGCGCCACCTGCACCTGACGCACACCCTCGCCCAACCGCCCGATCATCAACAATGGCACGGCGCAGGCTTCGGAGATTCCATAGTTGACCAGCGTGGTCTGGCAGATCTTCCGCCAATGCCTGGCGGCCACCACCATGGCACTGCTGATGTTCATCTGGAGAGCGTCGAGGGAATTCGGCACGGGAAAATGCACACTGTTAGTTTGCTAACTATCAATATCGCATTGACGGGGAATTTCAGTCAAGTTTTGAAACAAATCTGCCCGTTGGTCGTGCGCACCGTAAACAGATGTGGCCGTTCGCAAAATAATGGTTATCCCTCCCGCCCCTTGCGCAACAACACATTCAACTGATCCACCACCTCCGCCCAATCCGCATCATCAAGAATCTCATCCCGCAAAAAATCCGCCTGGCTCTTGCTCCAGAAAAACGCGTCTGCGAGGTGCAACTCGGGTTTGAGTGGTGAATGGGTGGCGATGAATTGGTCGATGCCGGTCGGGTCGCTGTCCAGTCCCAGTTGCTCGAACAGGGATGGCAGGCTGTGGGTTGGCTGCTCCATGGAAGACTCCTTCAAAAATGCGGTGGGTGGGAGATCATTCGCGAGCAGGCTCGCTCCCACAGGGGTACGCAATCAACCTGTGGGAGCGGGCTTGCTCGCGAAGGCGTCCGCGAAAGCGCTACAGAACCTAATGACTCAACTCCCGCACCTCGGCATGCGGCACCATTTTCAGAAACTCGGGCATGCTCATGTGCAGCAGGTAATTGTGGTTGCCGGCTTCCAGGTAGATGTCTTTCTGCCGGGTCAACAGCGGGTCGATGACCATGTCCAGGCCGTAGGAATCACCGAGCGGCGGCACCGCACCGCGTTCGCAGTCATCGAAGATATGCGCCAGGTTGCTCTCCCGGGTGATCTGCCATTCGCCGCGACTACGCACTTTACTCAAGTCCAGATGCCGACTGGCCGGCAGCACGGCCATCAGGTAATGCCCGTGGTGGTCGTCGAGAATGACTGACTTGGCCACGCGTTCGGCGGGCACCCCGGAAACCCGCGCGGTTTCCAGGCTGCTGGCCGAGTGGCGGTGGGCCACGATGTCATATTCGCAATGCGCCCGGTTCAGGCTGCTCTGCACTTTTTTTGCCATACGCATGCTGCACCTCGGTGTCCCGCTGAACGTTGTGCCTGTTCTGCTGAGTCTAGTTCGGCCAGTTGCTGATGAAGGGAAATCCGCTCATTGGACACATCCGCTTATTGATCAAAATTCAGCCGGCGCCAGTCTCAACTAGACTTGAGGAAACACCCCATGACTCTCCCGGAGGGTCACGTGAACAGCCGATGTTGCACGTTTTTCCTGATACTGCTGGCCAGCGGCTCGGCCCTCGCGGCTGATGTCCTGCCGACGGCGGTCAATCCGCTCGGCCTGTGGCTGATCACCCTCGGCATTGCCTTTCTGATCGCCGAAGCCGCGCTGCCCAACTACGGGGTGATCGGCCTCGGCGGGATCATCATGTTCGTCATCGGCGCGCTGATTCTGGGCAACGCCGAGTTGCCAGTGCCGATGATCATCGGCCTCGGCCTGGTCAGCGCCCTGCTGCTGATCGCATTGATCGTCCGCGCCTTGAAAACCCGCCCGCGCCACGCCGTCAGCGGCGATGCCGGGCTGGTCGGCAGCGTGACGGCGGTGACCACCGTACAAGCGCAAAACGCCCACAACGGCTGGGTGCAATTGCAGGGTGAACACTGGCAAGTGCAGAGCACGACACCGCTGCACGCCGGGCAATCGGTGCGCGTGGTCGGGCGAAATGGCTTATTGCTGAAAGTCGCCGCGACTGACGCGGTGCGACACGGAGAGTGATCATGGGTCTGCAAATCGGTTTCGTTGCACTGCTGCTGTTGGTCATTGCCCTCGCCGGGTCGACCTTCCGCATCCTGCGTGAGTACGAGCGCGGCGTGGTGTTCCAGCTCGGACGCTTCTGGCAGGTCAAGGGCCCGGGGCTGATCCTGCTGATTCCGGTGGTACAGCAAATGGTCCGGGTCGACCTGCGCACCGTGGTCCTCGACGTGCCGCCACAGGATGTGATCACCCGCGACAACGTCTCGGTGAAGGTCAATGCGGTGCTGTACTTCCGCGTGCTCGACCCGCAGAAGGCGATCATTCAGGTCGAAGACTTTCTCTCGGCCACCAGCCAACTGGCGCAGACCACCCTGCGCGCGGTGCTCGGCAAACATGAGCTGGATGAACTGCTGGCCGAACGCGAGCAGTTGAACATCGACATCCAGCAGGTGCTCGACGCCCAGACCGACGCCTGGGGCATCAAGGTCGCCAACGTCGAGATCAAGCACGTTGATCTCAATGAATCGATGGTGCGTGCGATTGCCAAACAGGCCGAAGCCGAACGCGAACGCCGGGCCAAGGTGATTCACGCAGAAGGCGAACTGCAGGCCTCGGAAAAACTCATGCAAGCCGCCGAAATGCTCGGCCGCCAGCCCGGTGCCATGCAATTGCGTTACATGCAGACCCTGAGTTCGATTGCCGGTGACAAGAGCTCGACGATTGTCTTTCCGTTGCCGATCGAATTGCTCAAGGGGATGGCGGATTTGTCGGGAAAATCCTGAGCCTGCGATCACCCGCCCAGTTTATCGGCGCTCGGCTCCCTCACGTACAAACGTGCAAATGCGCCGCCTGCATGGACATCGCTCTGCCGCTGCCAGCCTTCAGGCAACGCCGCAAACTCATCGGGTTCATCCAGCGTGCCGATCAACCACATCCGCGTGCTGCCCTTGGACACGTCACCAAGCTGATCAAGGAAAACCTCCTCGCCGACCAAAGTGCCAAATCCGTAGGCATTGGGACGCGTGGAACGCCCATCCGCCGCTGGTGGCGTATACAGACGGATCTGCGCGTCAGTGCGGTTGTAGTAGATGTAGCTGAGGTACCACATCATGTCGCTGGTGACGATCCGGTCACCCTCGGTGAAGTGTCGATTGACGTAGTCGACCAGCACGCTGAACTGATCATTGCTGTCGACCGTGGCGTTGTTCTTCACACCCACCAGTTCGACCCCGACGAACAGCACCAGAATCGCCAGCGCCAGAACGCGAGAGCCTATGTACAGCCGATCGACCGCCAGCGCCACCAGCATCGGCAACCCCAACGCATAGGCCGTCAAATACCGCTCGATGAACACCGGCGAGATGAACGACACGCCAAACACCAGCAGAATCGGCATCACGCTGTAGCACAGCAACAACAAGCTGCCGCGAAATACGCTGCGATCACGATGCAGGGCAACAGCAATCACGGCTACCAGCGCCAATGGCAAAAGCAAAAACAGCCACCCCGGCAAGGTCATGCCGTCGTCCTGGATCAGCAACGACCAGACCATCGACGGCAATGAGCTGAGGGTCACCGGATCTTCCCAGCCTATGTCATTGCTGGCCTTGAGTTCCGGGATGTGCTGCAGCAGATCAAGCAGGTTGGACACCCACGGCATGTACAGCAACGCGATGCTAAAGTTGGCCAGCCACCAGGCCGGACGCTGAATATGCCGCAGCCGATACCCCGGCTGCACGCGCACCGCTGTCAGATACAGCCAGTGGCTGATCACGCACAGAACGGTGAAGTAGTGGGTGTAGAACGCTGCCGTCATCAGCAGCGCATAGGCCACCAGATAGCGATGCCGACGCGGCTGGCGCACCCAGTAGACCAGCGCGATCGTCGCGCCGATCAGCCACATGCCGAGCAGCGAATACATGCGCACTTCCTGGCTGTAGCGCACGGCCGTGGGCAACAACGCCAGCAACAGCCCGGCCAGCAACGCAGCGCGACGGGTGGCGAGCAGATCCACCAGCCACACACCGAGACCGACGGTAATGATCCCCGGCAGCGCACTCATCAAGCGAATGGACAGGATGCCGTCACCGAACAGCCCGATCCAGCCGTGCAGCAGCAGGAAATACAGCGGTGGGTGCACGTCGTGGGCCGCTAGCTCCCAGATCTCGGCCAGTGGAAACTGGCTCAGCAGGACGCTGGAGCCTTCGTCGAACCAGATCGCCGCCGCCGTCAGGTCGAAAAAACGCACCGCCGCCGCGAGCAGCATGATCGGTAACAACCAGTGCTCTCTGGCCCAGCGAAGCAGACGCAAGGCCACCAGCCATGCACCCGGGACCGCGCGCGGATCCTGCGTGTCGCCAACCGGCGTTTCTCTGTGTGCCGCCATTGCATCCTCTTGCTGTGCCGGAATATCGCGAACGGGATGGAGCCGAACCTGCCCGTCACTTTAGGTCAGCCACAGGAGAGCCGTCGATGGCGGTGTGCGCTTTCACGACATCCGGCACCCCGGCCAATCCCAAACAGCCCTCGGCATTTCCAGTTCAGGCCATCAGCGTTGCGCCATCTCCCCCGCCGGATACACCGACTCCCAGCCCCCGCCCAACGCTCGGTACAACCCGACCATCGCCAGCGAAACGCCGGTCGAGCTTTCCACCCACTGCTCCTGAGTCGCCAGCAACGCGCCTTGAACGGTGAGGACGTTGACGAAATCGACCACGCCTTCGACGTACTGCTGCTGTGCGGTGCGCAGGGCGATCTGGTTCTGGCGTACGGCTTCGGCGAGGCTGTCGCGGCGGCGTTGGCTGGCGTTGTAAGCCGTCAGTTGGTCGTCGATTTCATGCCAGGCGCTCAGCACGGTTTGCTGATAGGCGATGGCCGCTTCCTGTTGCTGGGCTTCGCGCAGTTGCAGCATGCCGCGCAGGCGTCCGCCGTCGAACAGCGGCAGGCTCAATTGCGGGCCGATGCCGAACGCGCGCGAGCCCCAGGAGCCGAAATCGCTCAGTTGCATCGCTTGCGAGCCGAGGTTGCCGGACAGGGTGATGCGCGGATAAAAATCGCCCTTGGCCACGCCGATGTTGGCGGTGGCGGCATGCAGGCGCGCCTCGGCCTGCCGGATGTCCGGCCGGCGTTCGGCCAGCTGCGACGGCAGGCCGATGGCGACTTGCAGCGGTGACTGCGGCACCGCGCCGTCTGTGGATAACTCCTTGGCCAGGGCCTGCGGCGGTTCGCCCATCAGCAGGCTGATCGCGTTGATCAATTGCGACTGACGCTGCTCGAGGGCCGGCAGGCGCGATTCGATGGCCGCGACCTGCGCGGCGGCTTCGGCGACGTCGAGATCGGTTGCCACACCATCGCTCAGGCGCAGTTGCGAAAGCTTGAGGCTGTGCCGGGCGACGTCGAGGTTCTGCTCGGTGACCGCGCGGGTGTTTTGCACGCCGCGCAGCTGGATGTAGTTCTGCGCGGTGTCGGCGAGCACCGCCAGAAGTACACCGCGACGGTCGTTTTCGGCGACTTCGAGGTTGGCATCGGCGGCTTCGGTTTCGCGGCGTACACGGCCCCAGAAATCCAGTTCCCAGGACGCGGAGAAACCGGCGTCCCACAGGTTGAAGGCGGAATCGCCGTTGTGCCCGGACGGGTCATTCAGGCCTTCGCCACTGTTGCGTTTACGCGCGTAGCTGCCGGTAGCGGCGGTGTTCGGGTAGCGATCCGCGGTGATCACCTGGCGCGCGGCACGGCTTTGTTGCAAGCGACTGCTGGCCAGTTGCAGATCGAGGTTGCTGTTCATCGCCCGCTGGGTCAGGGCTGAGAGTTGCGGGTCGTGGAAAACCTCCCACCAGCGTTCGTTCAGCGGTTCGCTGACGGCTTGGCTGGGGGCTGATTTGGCGGGTTTGGCCCATTCGGCGATCTGTGTGGCTTCGGGCTTGCGGAAGTCCGGGCCGACGGTGCAGGCGCTGAGGCCAAGAGCGAGCAAGGCACCGAGTGCGAGTTGCTGCCACTGGCCTCTTCGCGAGCAAGCCCGCTCCCACGGGTGATTGGCAGGTTGCTGGAGATCTTTGTTCCAAACGGAGATCCCTGTGGGAGCGGGCTTGCTCGCGAAGGCGTCAGTTCTATCAACGCTGTTCATCGCTGAGTCACCTCGCGCTCCGCCGGCGCCGAACGGCGAGTGTCGATACTCGCCTCCACCGACATGCCCACACGCAAACGCTCGGCCAACGGCTGACCCGGCTCAAGCACGATTTTCACTGGAATCCGTTGTACAACCTTGGTGAAGTTACCCGTGGCGTTGTCCGGTTTCACCGCGGCGAATGTCACGCCAGTCGCCGGGGCAATGCTTTCGACGCGACCGCTCAAGGCCTCGCCACCAAGGCTGTCGACGCGCACCTGCACGTGCTGGCGCGGCTGCACGTCCGTCAGTTGGGTTTCCTGAAAGTTGGCGACCACATACGCCTGACGCAACGGCACCACCGCCAGCAGCTTGCTGCCCGGCGTGACATAAGCGCCGACACGTACCGCGCGCTCGCCGACCATGCCGTCCTGCGGCGCGGTGATCCGGGTATACGACAGCTCGAAACTGGCGATTTCCAGGGCCGCTTGCGCGTGCTTCAGATTGCCCTCGGCGGCATCGCGTTGCGCCGTGAGAATCTCGACCTGCTTGCGTTCAGCCGCGAGCTTCGCGCTGGCGGTATCGAGCCGAGCGGTTGCCTGATCAATACGCGTGCGGGCCTGTTGCGCGTTCTGCACCGTGCCGGCACCTACACCGGCGAGGTGGTTGTAGCGATTGAGTTCCTGCTGGGCGAAGGCCATTTCTGCCTTGGCCGAGACCACCGAGGCCTGCGCCTGAGCAATCACCGACGTCTGCCGCTCCAGCGTGGCCTTGGCGTTTTGCAGCTGAGCGCGGGCGACCAGGGTTTGCGCATCGGCCGCTTCAGCGGCGGCGCGCAAATCGCGATCATCGATCAGCGCCAGCAACTGCCCGGCCTTGACCTGCTGGTTGTCTTCCACCAGCACTTCCTTGATGAATCCGGCCACGCGCGGCACCACCAGGGTGAAGTCGGCGGAAACAAACGCATCGTTGGTGTTTTGCTGGGTGCGCTTGCCGAACAGTCCCGGCACCGCCAGGTACAGCAACACGCCGACCGCCAGTGCGGCCGCCACGGCCACCGCGAGTTTTTGCTTTGCTTGAGTCGTCATAAAAACCTTCGGTATCAGTGAAGCAATCAGGTCGGCGCGCGGGGCGGAAAGATCCGCGTCGGCAGCCAGAAAATCAGCAGGATCAGCGCCACCGCGACGCCAGCCATGCACACATAGAGATCAGAGGAAGTCAGCACCACGGCCTGTTCGTGCAGGCGATGGGCGAGGCCCGGGTCGCTGCGATCAGCCAACGGTGAATTGCCGAGGTTGTCGATCAACATGGTCGAGTGGAAATGCAGGCGCGCGGTGGTCAGCGCCTCGATGACGCCGGTGGCGATCACCGCCGCCAAGCCTTTAACCGTGTTGAACCACGCCGAAGCGAACGGGCCGTCCTGCGGCTGGATGCTGCCGGTGGAGAGCATCAACAGCGGCAGCACCGACATTGGCTGACCGAAAATCTGCAGCCATTGCAGGACGTAGAAATTGTCGCGAATCCATGCCGAGGTCAGCAGCGATCCACCCAGGCAGGACAGGGTCAACATGCTCAAACCGATGCCGAGCACCCAGCGGCAATCGACCCAGCGCAAGTTGCACAGCGCCGCCACCAGCGGCAGCGCGATCAACTGCGGCAACGCGGCGATCAGCATGATCGGCGCGGTCTGCACCGGGCGATAACCCTGGATCTGCGCCAGATAGCTCGACGGGATCAGCACCACCGCCTGCAACACCACCAGCACCCCGGCCAGGGTCATCAGTGCAAACGACAGGTTGCGGATGCCGAGCATCTGCAACTTGAAAAACGGAATCGGCTGCGACCATTCATTGATCAGAAACGCCACCAGCAACAGCGAACCGGCGCCGAGCAAACCGCAGATCAGGCTCGACTCGAACCAGTCCAGCCGATTGCCCTGGAGCAAGCCGATCACCAGCATGCAGATCGCCGGGAAGCCCAGCAGCAGGCCCTTCCAGTTGAAGGTCTTGAGGCGCTCCAGGCGCAGCGGATCCTGCGGAATCCCCCAAGCGACCATTGCCATGGCAATCAGGCACGGCACGATGATTTGCCAGAACGTCCATTGCCAGCCGACGTATTCACTCCATAAGCCAGCCAGCGGCGTGCCGAGACCCGGGCCGAACGTCGCCGTCAGCGCATAACCGGCCAGACCATAGAGTTTGAAATTGGCCGGCAGAAAGCGCAGCGCAACGGTCATCAGCATCGGCGGCAACGCGCCGCCGGCCAGCCCTTGCAGGGTGCGCATCAGCAGCAGGCTTTCGTAATTCGGGGCGAACGGGCACAGCACGCCGAGCAGCGTGAACAGGCTGATCGCGCAGAGGGTGAAACGGCGCAGCGAAAAGGTCACCGAGCACCACGGCGCAAACGCCATCGCCGCCACCGAGGTCGCGGCGTAGCAGGACACCAGCCAGGTGCCTTCGTCATAACCGATGTTCAGCGCGCCCCGAATGTCGGCCAGTGCGACTTTGGTCACCATTTCGTTGAGGCCCGAGACCAGCACCGCCAGCAGCACACCAACCAGGCCGGTGATGATCCGCGCCCCGAACACCGGTGGCGCAGCCGCCGTCGCCGGACTGGCCGCAGCAATGGGCGCCGGAACCGACAGGGATGTCATGGATACACACTCCGGAAGGAAAAATACCGGAGCATTTTAGTAAGGCTTACTGCTGACGAAAATTGACTTATTGGCAGGTTATAAGTGCGCTCAGTGCAGCAATGAATATCCAATGTGGGAGCGGGCTTGCTCGCGAAAGCGGTGGATCATTCAACCTGTGCGGTGCCTGACACGACGCCTTCGGGAGCAAGCCCCCTCCCACACGGACTCTGCTTGTATCAGGGTTGCGTGGCCAGCCACGTCTCGTCACAACACGCCTTGAGCGTTTCGCGCAGCCAGCGGTGCGCCGGGTCCTTGTCGAAGCGCGGGTGCCAGGCCTGAGTCAGCATCAGCGTCGGCAACGGAATCGGCAGATTGAACGAACGTAGCTTCAGGCCCAGTCGGCGCACGCTGAGCAACGCTTCCTTGGGCACCGGCAAGATCAGGTCGGAATCGGGCAAGGCAAACATCGCCGCGTGGAAACTCGGCGCGATCACCGCCACCCGCCGCTCCAGGCCCAGTGCATTCAGCGCGGTGTCAATGGGGCCGCGAGCAATGCCACGGCGCGACATGCTGATATGCGAGTAGCCGGCGTAGCGCTCGGCGGTGATCTCGCCGTCGAGCAGTGGATGATCCTCACGCACCAGACCGACGAAATGCGTGGAGAACAGGTTCTGCACTTTGACTTCCGGGGTTACCGGACGGGTGTTGCTGACACTCAGATCAATCCGTCCTTCACGCAGCGCTTCGTCGTCGCCATCGCCCTCGGGGACGAAGCGCAACTCGCAGTGTGGCGCCTGCTGGTCGAGGGTATCGAACAGCTTGCCGCCATATACGCCAATGAAAAAGTCGTTGGCGCGGATGCTGAAGCGCCGGCGCAGGGTGCCCAGATCCACGCTGTCGGCGGAGCGAAACAGCAGCGCCGCCTGCTCGACGACATCGCGCACCTGCTCGCGCAATTCGAGGGCTTTTGGGGTGGGTACCAAGCCACGACCGGCGCGCACCAGGATCGGATCGCCGATCGCCTCGCGGATCCGCGTCAGAGTGCGGCTCATGGCGGCGGGGCTGAGGTTCATCCGCCGCGCGGCGCCGACCACACTGCCCTCGTCGAGCAGAGCGTCGAGGGCGACCAGAAGATTCATATCCGGGAGTTGCATGCTGAGCACTCGTGGCTGATCTGGATTGATCTGGGTGCAATGCTAGCAAACATCCTTCAAATTTGGCGGCGGCTGAAAGGACGCCTTCGCGAGCAAGCCCGCTCCCACAGGGGAACGCATTCCAAAATGTGGGAGCGGGCTTGCTCGCTAAGGCGCCGGTCCTGCCAACACAAATCTCAGCGCTGCATGCCCCAACGCTTCACCGTCACTCGCTCCAGCGTATCGAACACCAGATTCTCCACCAACAACCCGATCAGGATCACCACCGCCAACCCGGCAAACACCTTGTCGGTGTACAGCTCGTTGCGATTCTGGAAGATGTACCAGCCCAACCCGCCCTTACCACTGGTCGCACCGAACACCAGTTCGGCGGCGATCAGCGTGCGCCAGGCAAACGCCCAGCCAATTTTCAGCCCGGCGAGGATCGACGGCAGCGCTGCCGGGATCAGGATGAACAGCACAAAACGCATGCCCTTCAGCCCGTAATTACGCCCAGCCATGCGCAGGGTTTCCGAGACACCGAGAAAACCGGCGTAGGTGTTCAACGCCAGCGCCCACAGCACTGAATGCACCAGCACGAAAATCAGGCTGTTCTGCCCCAGCCCGAACCAGAGCAACGCCAGTGGCAGCAAGGCAATCGCTGGCAGCGGGTTGAACATCGAGGTCAGGGTACTCAGCAGATCGCGACCAAACTGCGTCGACACCGCCAGCGTGGTCAGGGCGAATGCCAGCACGATGCCGATCAGGTAACCCTTGATCAGCACCACCAGCGATATCCACACCTTGCCCAGCAACTCACCACTGAGCAGGCCGTCGTACAGCGCATGACTGGTCTGCAGAAAACCTGGCAGCAGCAGGTCGTTGTTCTGCACCCGGGCGATCACCTCCCAAAGGATCGCCAGCAGAATCAGGATCAGGCTTTTGCGCAGCCAGCCCTGTTGCCACAGGCGTTGGCCCAGCGGCAATTCGCGCTCGAGCGGCACGCTGGTCAGTGGTTCAAGGACCGTTTCAAACTCTTGTCGTACAGACGATGGTTGGCTCATCGGGCAATCCCTCCAGAACGCTCAATAAGCGATACGAATGTCGTTGAAGTCATGGTCACGCTCGGTTTCCGGCGACTGGCCTTCATCGAACAGCAAACGGTGAATGCGCCGCGCCGATTCCTGAAACGCTACGCCGCCGAGGCTTTGCAGATCGTATTGATGGCTGTGCACCTCAGCGCGTACCCGCCCCGGATGTGGCGACAGCAGCAGGATGCGATTGCCGACCACCAGCGCCTCTTCAATCGAGTGCGTAACGAACAGCAAGGTGAAGCGCACCTCCTCCCAGAGCAGCAGCAATTCTTCCTGCATCTTGCGCCGGGTCAGCGCGTCCAGCGCGGCGAACGGCTCATCCATCAGAAGGATTTTCGGCTGCATCGCCAGCGCGCGGGCAATCGCCACCCGCGCCTTCATGCCGCCGGACAAGGTGTGCGGATAGGCGTCGGCGAACGCTGCCAGACCGACCTTTTCCAGATAGTGCAGCGCGCGTTCTTCGGCGTCTTTTTTGTTCAGGGTTCGCGAGGCCAGCAGCGGAAACATCACGTTCTGTTTCACGGTTTTCCACGGCGGCAGTTGATCGAACTCCTGGAACACCACGATCCGGTCCGGACCGGGTCCATCAACCCGCTGACCTTGCAGGCGAATCTCGCCTTCACTCGGTGCAATGAACCCGGCGGCTGCCTTGAGCAACGTCGACTTGCCGCAGCCGGACGGGCCAAGCAGCACGAAGCGATCCGCCGGATCGATTTCGAAACTGACCTGATGCGTGGCGCGCACCACCCGTTGCGGGGTGCGGTATTCGAGGCTGACGTTATCCACCGCCAGCAGCGCTTGCGTACTGGCGATCGGGTTGCTGGCCGCGTGGCCTTGCAAAGGGGCATTCATCTCGATCAGCTCCCTTGCAGCGGTTTGGCGTCCTGGAAGAAGTAGTCCTTCCACGACTCCGGTTTGTTTTTGATCGCACCGACGCGGTAGAGGAATTCGGCCAGTGGGTAAGTATTTTTCGGCGTGACGCTGAATTCGAATTGCGGGTTGTCGATGATCTTCAGCAGCTCGGCGCGGTCGATCTTGGCTTTGGTCACGCGGATGTAGGTGTCCGCCGCCGCGCCCTTATCGTTCTGCGCAAATTGCGCGGCTTCGGTCAGCGCTTCGACGAAGGCTTTGTAGGTTTTCGGGTTGTCGTTGCGGAATTTCTCGGTGGCAAACAGCACCGTCGGCGAGTTCGGGCCGAGAATGTCGTAGGAGTTGAGCACCACGTGCACGTTCGGGTTCTGCAGCGCCTGATCCTGGAACGGCGGGTTGGAGAAATGCCCGGTCAGTTCGGTGCCGCCGGCGATCAGCGCAGCGGTCGCATCCGGGTGCGGCACGGCGATGGTGTACTTGTCGAGGCGATTGAATTCCTTGTCACCCCACTGTTTGGCCGTCGCGTATTGGAGGAAGCGCGACTGCACCGACACGCCCACCGCCGGCACCGCAATGCGGTCCTTCTCGGTGAAATCGGCAATGGTTTTGACCTTGGGATTGTTGCTCACCAGGTAGTACGGGAAGTTGCCGAGCGAGGCCACAGCTTTGACGTTCTGTTTGCCGTGGGTGCGATCCCAGATGGTCAGCAGCGGGCCGACCCCGGCGCCGGCAATGTCGATGGAACCGGACAGCAGCGCATCGTTGACCGCCGCGCCGCCCGAGAGCTGCGTCCAGTCGACCTTGATGTCGATGCCTTGCTGCTTGCCGTACTTCTCGATCAGGCCCTGATCGCGCACCACGTTGAGCAATAAATAGACAATCCCGAACTGTTCGGCGATGCGGATTTCACCTTCGGCGTGGGCCACGGTTGGCGCCACCAGGCTGCCGGCAAGCAGGCTGAAACCCAGGCCGATGGCCGCCGCCAGCGGTGCAAATGGAAGACGTTTGGACATGATCGAATCTCCGGCAAATCAGAAAGGCGCGTCGCCCTGGATGGTCGTGCGATACAGCTTGCGGCGCAGGTGCGCTGGGCAGCCGGCGGCGAGGTGGATCAGCGAACGGTTGTCCCAGAACACCATGTCGTGGGGCTGCCACTGGTGGCGGTAAATGTTTTGCGGCAGCACGCTGTGGGCGTAGAGCTCGGCGAGCAGTTGTTTGCTCTCGTCCTCCGGCAGACCGACGATGCGGGTGGTGAAGCCTTCGCTGACGAACAATGCCTTGCGGCCGTTTTCCGGGTGGGTGCGGACGATCGGATGCACCACTTCGGCGACCTGCGCCAGTTGTTCCGGGGTCAGGGTCGGACGCCAGTTGCCTTCGAATTTGGTTTCGCTGTAGCGCGCGGTGTAGGAATGCGCGGCAGAGCGGCCTTCCACGGCTTTGCGCAGCGCCTCGGGCAGGTTGTCCCAGGCTTTGTGCATGTCGGCGAACAGCGTGTCGCCGCCCTCGGACGGCAACTCCTGGGCATGCAGCATCGAGCCGAGACTCGGCAGCTCTTTATAGGAAAGGTCGGAGTGCCAGAACTTGCCGGCGTCGCCCAGACCGATGTTCTGGCCGTTCTCGACGATGTTGGAAACGATGAGGATTTCCGGGTGATTGGCCAGCAGGAACTGCTTGAGTACGTGAATCTGCAACACGCCGAAGCGGCGGCTGAAATCGATCTGCTGTTGCGGGGTGATGCGCTGGTCGCGGAACACCACCACGTGGTGATCCAGGTGCGCACGATGAATGCGCGCGAAGTCCTGATCGTTGACCGGCCGGGTCAGGTCCAGGCCGATGATCTCGGCACCGACGGCACCGCTGAACGGACGAATTTCAAAGGTTTGCGGCGCGGCAGTCGCGGCGCTTGGGGTGGCAGTAGCTGCGGACATCTTTCAATCTCCCACGCACGGCGCGCTCACAGGCGCGCACGTCGATCAGACACTCACGCTGGATTGCGTGTTGGTTCAGGTCGTGCGGCGCGCCGATTGGTCGGCAGGTACGCAGGTGGATGACTTTAAAGCTATAAGAACTGGAAATTAAATACCGTTAATGAATAACGATATGGCGGATGGTGAGGAATGGACTGGATGGTGAGTGACGGTTTGTGTCACTTACTGACAGGGATGTGATGATTTTGCTGGCCCCTTCGCGAGCAAGCCCGCTCCCACAGTGGATCTCGGTCGAACACAGAACTTGTGTCCACTGAAGATCAAATGTGGGAGCGGGCTTGCTCGCGAAGGGGCCATGTGCCGCGCTGAAGACCTACCGCTCGTGCAACGCCTCGGCCCGCGCCCGGATGATCGGCTTGAGCAGATAGCTCAACACCGATTTCTTGCCGGTGATGATATCCACCGACGCCACCATCCCCGGAATGATCAGCAGCGGCTTTTCATCAGTGCCCAGGTGGCTGCGCTCGGTGCGCACCTTGATGATGTAGTAGGTGGTTTTCTTGTCTTCGTCGGTGATGGTGTCGGCACCGATCTGCTCCAGTTTGGCTTTCAGCCCGCCATAAATGGTGTAGTCGTACGCGGTGAATTTGACGATCGCTTCCTGCCCCGGATGCAGGAACGCAATGTCCTGCGGACGGATCTTGGCTTCGACCAGCAAGGTGTCGTCCAGCGGCACGATTTCCACCATGTCGCTGCCGGGCTGGATCACGCCGCCAATGGTGTTGACCAACAACTTGTTGACGATGCCGCGTACCGGCGAGGTGACCAGCGTCCGGCTGACCCGGTCTTCCAGCGCCTTGCCGGTGGCCTGGGCCTTGTTCAGGTCGGTGCGGGCTTCGTTGAGCTGAGTCAGCGCTTCGCTGCGGAACTTGCCGCGAGTCTCGTCAATCTTGCGCTGTACTTCCTTGATGGCCGATTCGGCGCGCGGGATCGCCAGGGTGGTGGCGTCGAGCTGACCACGGGTTTCGACTTCGGCACGCTTGAGTCGCAGCACCTCCACCGGCGACACCGCGCCCTGCGCCACCAGCGGCTCGGACATGTTGATTTCCTGACGCTGCAATCCCAGTTGCTGGCGGTATTGCGCCTGCTTGGAGCTGAACTCGCGCAGCTCTTGCTGACGCTGGATCAACTGCTCCTGCAAACCGCCGATCTCGTCGTGCAGTTGCTGACGCCGGCTGATGTACAACGATTCTTCGCTTTTTGCCTGACCCGGCACGGCTTTAAGCACGTCCTCCGGGAAATTCAACGGACGGTCATCGACCTCGGCGCTCAAGCGTTCGACACGCAGCAGCATCGACAGCCGATCAGCCTCGGTTTCGCCGACGTTGGAGGCAAATCGCGTGTCGTCCAGACGAATCAGCGGTGCGCCGGCCTCGACGATCTGACCTTCCTTGACGAACATTTCCGAGACAATCCCGCCCTCAAGGTTCTGGATTTTCTGGATCTTCGACGACGGAATCGCCTTGCCGTCGCCCTTGGTCACTTCGTCGATCACGGCGAAGTTGGCCCACAGCAGCAGGAACAGGAAGAAGCCGATGATTGCCCAGATGGTCAGGCGCACGACGCGCGGGGCGTCCTCGATCAGCGCCTTGTTGACCTCCGGCAGCGGCTGGCCCTGCAGCGAGGCAGACCCCTTGAAGTAGCGACGGATCGACTCTTTGACACCCGACTTAAGCAACACTGATCTGCCCCTTCTTCAACGCTTCCATCACGGCGGCTTTCGGGCCATCGGCGAGAATCTGTCCACGGTCGACCACCAGCAGGCGGTCGACCAGCGACAGCAGCGAGGCCCGGTGCGTCACCAGCACCACGGTCTTGTTTTCAACCACGGCAGCCAAGCGCTGCTTGAGGCGTTCTTCGCCGGTGTTGTCCATGGCGCTGGTCGGTTCGTCGAGCAGCAGGATCGGCGGGTTGAGCAGCAGCGCCCGCGCCAGAGCAACGTTCTGCCGTTGGCCACCGGACAGGTTCTGCCCGCGCTCGCCGACTTGCAGCTCGTAACCCTGCGGGTGCAGACGGGCGAATTCGTGCACGCCGGCCAGTTCGGCGGCTTGCAGTACCAGCTCGTCTTCTACATAGCGCGCGCCGGAGACCAGGTTGTCACGCAGGGTGCCGGCCAGCAGCTGGATGTCCTGCGGCACGTAGCCGATGTTGTAGCGCAGCTCGCTGACGTCGATCTGGCGGATGTCCACGCCGTCCACCAGCAATGCGCCGTCGTCCGGTTGGTACAGGCCGACCAGCAGTTTCGCCAACGAACTCTTGCCCGAGCCGCTGCGGCCGATGATGCCGATCTTCTCGCCGGGACGGACCACCAGGTTGATGTTCTTCAGCGCCGGGTTCTGCTGTTCCGGGTAGGTGAAGTTCAACTGACGGCACTCGATCGCGCCCTGCAACACCTTGCGGCTCAGCGGACGTTCTTCGAAATTGCGCTCCTGCGGCAGCTCCATCATCTGGTCGACGGAAGTCATGGTTACCCGTGCCTGCTGGTAGCGGGTCAACAGACCGGACAGCGACGCCAGCGGGCTGAGCGCGCGGCCGCTGAGCATGTAGCAGGCAATCAGACCGCCCATGCTCAGGTTGCCGGCGATGATCTGGTACACGCCGAAGACGATCATGATCACCCCGGCCAGTTGCTGGATCAGCAGGGTGATATTCATCGCCAGACCGGAGAGCATTTTCACCCGCAGTTCGAGGCGGCTGAGGGTGCCGATGGTTTGCTCCCACTGATACTGGCGTTCGCTTTCGGCGTTGTTGACCTTGACCGCGTCGAGGCCGGCGAGGGTTTCGATCAGGCTCGACTGACGCTCGGCGCCGAGCGCCATGGTGCGTTCCATGGTCGCTACCAGCGGCTTTTGCAACGCATAGCCGATCAACAGCGCAATCGGGAACGCCAGCACCGGAATCCACACCAGATGCCCGCCGAGAATCGCGATGACGATGAAGATCAGGATGGTGAACGGCAGGTCGATCAGGCTGGTCAGGGTCAGCGAGGCGAGGAAGTCGCGCAGGCTCTGAAACTCATGGATGTTCTGCGCGAAGCTGCCGACCCGCGCCGGGCGGTACTTCATGGCCATGCCGACGATGCGCTCGAACAGCGTCGCGGAGATGATCAGGTCGGTTTTCTTGCCGGCCAGATCCAGGCACAGGCTGCGCAGGCTTTTGAGGATCAGGTCGAAAATGTAGGCACCGGTAATGCCCAGCGCCAGCACCCACAGAGTCGCCTCGGCCTGGTTCGGCACCACACGGTCGTAGACGTTCATCACGAACAGCGGCGCGGCCATGGCGATGATGTTGATCAGGAAACTGGCGGCGATCGCATCGGCATACAGCCAGCGTGAACGCTTGAGGGTGTCGCGAAACCACGAGCGTGCACGCGGGATCAGCGTGCCGTGGTTGACGTCGAATTTGTGCTGCGGCTGGGCGAAGAACACTTTGCCGGTGTAGTCGTCGGCCAACAGTTCGCGGCTGACCACCGATTCGCCGCCATCGCTTTCGCTGAGCAGCACCCGGGCTTCGTTGTCACCTTGCCAGCCGAGCAGAACAGCACTGCGGCCATCCTTGAGCAGCAACAGCGCCGGCATGGCAATCGCCGGAATCTCTTCCAGCTTGCGTTGCAGCACCCGGCCCTGCAGCCCGGCGCGAGCCGCTGCGCGGGGCAGCAACTCGACACTCAGGCGTTGTTTGGGCAGCGGCAGGCCAGTGGTGAGCATCGCGGCACTGGCCGGCTTCTGGTGCAACATGCATAGAGCGAGCAAGCCATCCAGTAACGGATCGTCGTGCATCGCGCGCGGATCATGAATGAGTTGAACTCGACTGACTTCTGATTCCACGCTCGGCACTCTTGGCTAACAATTGAACAATGAAGGTTCTGCTCAATTCATACCCGGCAGTTGGACCTTCGGCTTCACACCGTTCTGCACGACGGATGCCAACGGTGCGACCACTCCCTGGCTCTTGAGCAACTCGCCCATGGTCGCCTTGATTCGGTACTGAGTAAATAACTGAATGTTCTTGATTTCGGCCAAACGGCGCGAAGCGGTGAACAACTCGTTTTCGCTGTCGAGCAAATCGAGCAGGGTCCGCTCGCCAAGGCTGAACTGCCGCTGGTAGGCGGTACGCACCGCGGTGCTGTGGTCAACGTATTGCTGCGCGATCGGCACCTGCGCATTGGCATTGTTCAGGGCGTTCCAGGCCAGGCCCAGTTCTTCGTTCAATTGACGCAGGGCGTTGTTGCGGATGTCCAGCGCCTGGTTCGACAGGTACGACTTGGATTCCAGATCGGCCTTGTTGCTGCCGCCCGAATACAGGTTGAAGCGCATGCGCAGCATGGCCTGCCATTCGTTGTTGTGGCCGTTTTGACCGTCGAGATCGTTGTCGGCAGTGCGACCCAGCTCGGCGTCGAAACGTGGGTAGAAGGTCGACTTGGCGGTTTCGTACTGCTTCTCGGCAGCGGCGATATCGGACTCGGCCGAGCGCAGGATCGGGCTGTTTTCCAGCATCTGCGTACGGGCTTCATTGAGGTTGGCCGGCATCATCGCCATGAACGGCGCCGGGCGCTCCAACTGGTCTGGCATCTGGCCGACGGCACTGAGGAAGTTGGTCTCGGAGTCGGCGAGGTTGGTCTGTTCGGTGATCAGGTTGTTGCGCGCCTGAGCCATCCGCGCTTCGGCCTGATCGAGGTCGGCACCACTGCCGACGCCGCGCTGGGTGCGCAACTGGATCTGGTCGTAAATGCGCTGGTGGCTCTTGAGGTTTTCTTCGGCCAGACGCACGAATTCGCGGCGGGTCAGCACGTCCAGGTAAACCTGGGCGACGGTCAGCGCGGTGCGCTCGGAAGTGCCGAGCAGCGAGTAGGCGCGGGAGTTGACGGTGGCTTGTTGACGCCCGACTTCGCTGGACGTGGCAAAACCGTCAAAAACCATTTGCGAGAGACGTAAACTTGACTCGCTGCGGTTCAAAGTTTCCCAGTGGTTGCCGCCACCGTTGGCGCGCGTGGTCACGCTGTCAGTGCCCTCACGGCCATAACCGCCCAGCAGATCGACCTTGGGCAGGTATCCACCTTTGGCTGCCTTTAACTGATAATCCGCGGCCAAACGACTGTTGACCCCCGCCTGGATTTCCGGATGGACATCCAGTGCCTGTTGCATGGCTTCTGGTAAGGATTGTGCTTGGACGAAAGAGGCGGCGAGGGCGAACGGTAGAGCCTTGAACAAGTGCAAACGCATGGTAAAGATTTCCCAGGACTTCTTGTCTTGAATCACAGCAAAACGTGCTGCTGCGTCGGATGATTGGCAACCGGAATGACCGTATGTCGGAAAGTTCAAAATAGGAACTGGATCACACGCTGAGGGACAGGTCGCCGCGGAAATATCAATGTGACATTAGTGGGGCGATTGTTTAGGATGGCACCCAGAAGGTCAATAGTTTGGCATAAAGTTAATAGCGAAAGAATCTAGCCAAATTATTGACGAAAAACAGCGTCAATCTTGATTCGCAAATTTTTAAAGTACGTCCAGACTGAATCGGCGCCGAAGCCATCAGGCTATGGAAGTCAACTGAACGTGACACCCGGAGAGTCTTCAATGAGCAGTGTTGTTGCCATCGTCAAAAGCATTGTCGGTCAGGTATTCGTGGTCTCCCCCGAGGGTGTACGCCGCGTGCTCGTTGAAGGCGATCGCCTGTTCGTCGGCGACCAGATCGATACCGGCCTCTCCGGCGCCGTGTCGCTGGAACTGGCGGATGGCCGCACCCTGGACCTGGGCCGTGAAACCCAGTGGAGCGCCAACGCGCCCGACTCCAGCACTGACCTGGCCGAAGCCACCGCGCAGGCCGCGCCGTCTGTAGCCGAGCTGCAGCAGGCCATCGCTGCCGGTGCCGACCCGACCACCGCCCTTGAAGCCACCGCTGCCGGCGCCACCGCCGCAGGCACTGGCGGCGCGGCAGGCGGCGGCCACAGCTTCGTGATGCTCGATGCCACCGCTGGCCGCGTCGATCCGACCATCGGCTTCCCGACCGCGGGCATCAACTCCGGCGCACAAGTGGCACAGAACATCACCGGTGGCCAGACCACCGACACCACCACCAACGCCCTGCGTGAGTCGACTCTGAGCCTCAGCGCCACGCCGACCATCACCGAAGCCGGCGGCGTGCTGGTGTACACCGCGACCCTGACCCAGGCGCCGCTGACCGACCTGACCATCACTCTGTCCAACGGCTCGGTGATCGTGATTCCGGCCGGTTCCACCACCGGCACCGTCAACGTGCCGCTGGCACCGAACGACACCGTTTATAACGACCCGACCCAGATCGACGTCACCGTCACCGGCACCACCGGCGGCAACGGCATTACCGTGACCCCGCCGACCACCCCGGCCACGACTCAGGTCACCGACACCATCGACACCACCACCGTCACCCTGACCGCTGGCAATAGCGTCACCGAAGGCGGTCAGATCACCTACACCGCGACCCTGACCAACCCGGCACAGACGCCGGTCACCGTCACCCTGTCCAACGGCTCGACCATCACTATCGAAGCCGGCCAGACCACCGGCACCGTCAACGTGCCAACCGCGCCGAATGACGTCTACAACAACGGCAGCACCGTCAGCACCACCATCACTGGTGCCACTGGTGGCAACTTCGAGAGTCTGGTACCGAACACGACTCCAGCCGTAACGAACATCGTCGATTCGCGCGACACCACCGGCCTGACCCTCACCGCCACCGGTACCGTGGTCGAAGGTGGCCAGATCACCTACACCGCGACCCTGACCAATCCGGCACAGACCCCGGTCACCGTCATCCTGTCTAACGGCTCGACCATCACCATCGAAGCCGGCCAGACCACTGGCACCGTCAACGTGCCGACCGCGCCGAACGACGTCTACAACAACGGTGGCACCGTCAGCACCACGATTACCGGTGCGACCGGCGGCAACTTCGAGAATCTGCTGCCAAACACCACGCCGGCGACCACCACCGTCACCGACTCCATCGACACCACCAACCTGTCGCTGAGCGCGACCGGCACCGTCGCTGAAGGCGGCTCGATCGTTTACACCGCCACCTTGACCAACCCGGCCGGTACCCCGGTGACCGTGACGTTGAGCAACGGCTCCGTCATCACCATCGACGCCGGCAAAACCACCGGCACTGTGACCGTTCCCGCGCCTGCGGATGACGTCTACAAAGACGCCGGCAAGGTCGAAGTCAGCATCACCGGCACCACCGGCGGCAATTTCGAGAACCTGGTGCCGAGCACCGTTCCGGCTGTTACCGAAGTCACTGACACCATCGATACCTCGACCGTCAAACTGACTGCCGATACGTCGGTCGCTGAGGGCGGCACTGTCACTTACACCGCCACCGTCGGCGCGCCTGTCACCGGTTCGCCAGTGACCGTGACCCTGGCCAACGGTCAGACCATCACCATCGAAGTGGGCAAAACCACCGGCACCGTGACCACCACCGCGCCGAACGACGCGCTGACCGGCAACCCACCGCTGACCAACGCCATCACCAATGTCAGTGGCGGTAACTACGAGAACCTCGTCGCCGACAAAACCCCGGTTTCGACCACCGTTACCGACACCGTCGACACCACCAACCTGACCCTGAGCGCGACTGGTACCGTGGCTGAGGGCGGTTCGATCGTTTACACCGCGACGTTGACCAATGCTGCCGGCTCGCCGGTCACCGTGACCCTGAGCAACGGCGCCGTGATCACCATCGAAGCCGGTAAAACCACCGGCACCGTGACGGTTCCGGCGCCTGCGGATGACGTCTACAAAGATGCCGGCAAAGTCGAAGTCAGCATCACCGGCACTACCGGTGGCAATTTCGAGAACCTGGTGCCGAGCACCGTTCCGGCGGTCACCGAAGTCACCGACACCATCGATACCTCGACCGTCAAACTGACCGCTGATAATTCGGTCGCTGAGGGCGGCACCGTCACTTACACCGCCACCGTCGGTGCACCTGTGACCGGTTCGCCGGTTGTCGTGACCCTGGCCAACGGTCAGACCATCACCATCGAAGTGGGCAAAACCACCGGCACCGTGACCACCACCGCACCGAACGACGTGCTGAACGGCCAGGCGCCGCTGAGCAACTCGATCACTGGCGTGAGCGGTGGCAACTACGAGAATCTGGTCGCCGACAAGACGCCGGTCAGCACCACCGTGACCGACACCGTCGACACCACCAACCTGACGTTGAGCGCCACTGGCTCCGTCGCTGAAGGCGGTTCGATTGTCTACACCGCGACCCTGACCAACCCGGCCGGCACCCCGGTGACCGTGACCCTGAGCAATGGCTCCGTCATCACCATCGAAGCCGGTAAAACCACCGGTACCGTGACTGTTCCGGCGCCTGCCGATGACGTCTACAAAGATGCCGGCAAGGTCGAAGTCAGCATTACCGGAACCAGCGGTGGCAATTTCGAGAACCTGGTGCCGAGCACCGTTCCAGCGGTCACCGAAGTCACTGACACCATCGATACTTCGACCGTCAAACTGACCGCTGATACCTCGGTGGTCGAGGGCGGCACCGTCACCTACACCGCGACTGTCGGGGCCCCGGTAACCGGTTCGCCAGTGACCGTCACGTTGGCAAACGGCCAGACCATCACCATCGAAGTGGGTAAAACCACCGGCACCGTCACCACCACTGCGCCGAACGATGCATTGAACGGTCACGAGCCACTGAGCAACGCGATCACTAACGTGAGCGGCGGCAACTACGAGAATCTTGTAGCGGATAAAACCCCAGTTTCGACCAGCGTCACCGACACCGTCGACACCACCAACCTGTCGCTGACTGCGACCGGCACCGTGGCTGAAGGTGGCTCGATCGTCTACACCGCAACCCTGACCAATCCGGCCGGCACGCCGGTAACCGTGACCCTGAGCAATGGCTCGGTGATCACCATCGAAGCGGGTAAAACCACCGGCACCGTGACCGTTCCGGCGCCAGCCGATGACGTCTACAAAGATGCCGGCAAGGTCGAAGTCAGCATTACCGGAACCAGCGGTGGCAATTTCGAGAACCTGGTGCCGAGCACCGTTCCAGCGGTCACCGAAGTCACTGACACCATCGATACTTCGACCGTCAAACTGACCGCTGATACCTCGGTGGTCGAGGGCGGCACCGTCACCTACACCGCGACTGTCGGGGCCCCGGTAACCGGTTCGCCAGTGACCGTCACGTTGGCAAACGGCCAGACCATCACCATCGAAGTGGGTAAAACCACCGGCACCGTCACCACCACTGCGCCGAACGATGCATTGAACGGTCACGAGCCACTGAGCAACGCGATCACTGACGTGAGCGGCGGCAACTACGAGAATCTTGTAGCGGATAAAACCCCAGTTTCGACCAGCGTCACCGACACCGTCGACACCACCAACCTGTCGCTGACTGCGACCGGCACCGTGGCTGAAGGTGGCTCGATCGTCTACACCGCAACCCTGACCAATCCGGCCGGCACGCCGGTAACCGTGACCCTGAGCAATGGCTCGGTGATCACCATCGAAGCGGGTAAAACCACCGGCACCGTGACCGTTCCGGCGCCAGCCGATGACGTCTACAAAGATGCCGGCAAGGTTGAGGTCAGCATTACCGGAACAACCGGCGGCAATTTCGAGAACCTGGTGCCGAGCACCGTCCCTGCGGTCACTGAAGTCACCGACACCATCGACACCTCGACCGTCAAACTGACCGCCGATACTTCGGTGGCTGAAGGTGGCACCGTCACTTACACCGCCACTGTCGGTGCGCCGGTGACTGGCTCGCCGGTTGTTGTGACCCTGGCCAACGGTCAGACCATCACCATCGAAGTGGGCAAAACCACTGGCATCGTGACCACCACCGCACCGAACGATGCGTTGACCGGTCACGAGCCACTGACCAACGCGATCACTGACGTGAGCGGTGGCAACTACGAAAACCTGGTCGCTGACAAAACCCCGATTTCGACCAACGTCACCGACACCGTCGACACCACCAACTTGACCCTGAGCGCCACCGGCACCGTGGCGGAAGGCGGTTCGATCGTCTACACCGCTACCCTGACCAATCCGGCCGGTACTCCGGTGACCGTGACCTTGTCCAACGGCTCGGTGATCACCATCGACGCGGGCAAAACCACCGGCACCGTGACCGTTCCAGCACCCGCCGATGACGTTTACAAAGACGCTGGCAAGGTTGAAGTCACGATCAAAGACGCCGCAGGCGGCAATTTCGAGAACCTGGTGCCGAGCACCGTTCCGGCTGTTACCGAAGTGACCGATACCATCGATACGTCGACGGTCAAACTCATCGCCGACACTTCGGTCGCTGAAGGCGGGACTGTCACTTACACCGCCACCGTCGGCGCACCGGTAACCGGCTCGCCGGTTGTTGTCACCTTGGCCAATGGTCAGAACATCACCATCGAAGTGGGCAAAACCACCGGCACCGTGACCACCACCGCGCCAAACGATGCGCTGAACGGTCACGAACCGCTGACCAACTCGATTACCGGCGTCACCGGTGGCAACTACGAAAATCTGGTGGCGGACAAAACTCCGGTTTCGACCAACGTTACCGACACCGTCGATACCACCGACCTGACGTTGAGCGCCACTGGCTCCGTTGCCGAAGGTGGTTCGATCGTTTACACCGCGACCCTGACCAATCCGGCCGGTACGCCGGTGACCGTGACCCTGTCGAACGGTTCGGTGATCACCATTGAAGCAGGTAAAACTACCGGCACCGTGACCGTTCCAGCGCCAGCCGATGACGTCTACAAGGACGCTGGCAAGGTTGAAGTCACGATCAAAGACGCCGCAGGCGGCAATTTCGAGAACCTGGTGCCGAGCACGGTTCCGGCTGTCACCGAAGTCACTGACACCATTGACACCTCGACCGTGAAACTCACGGCCGATACTTCGGTCGCTGAAGGTGGCACCGTCACCTACACCGCTACCGTTGGCGCACCAGTCACCGGCTCGCCTGTGGTCGTGGCCCTGGCCAACGGTCAGAACATCACCATCGAAGTCGGCAAAACCACCGGCACCGTGACCACCACTGCGCCAAACGATGCGCTGAACGGTCACGAACCGCTGACCAACTCGATTACCGGCGTCACCGGCGGCAACTATGAAAATCTGGTCGCTGACAAAACTCCGGTCAGCACCACCGTCACTGACACCGTGGACACGACGAATCTGTCGCTCAGCGCCACCAACTCGGTCGCCGAGGGTGGTTCGATCACCTACACCGCGACCCTGACCAACGCTGCCGGCTCGCCAGTCACCGTGACCCTGTCCAACGGTTCGGTGATTACCATCGAAGCGGGCAAGACCACCGGCACCGTGACCGTTCCAGCGCCTGCCGATGACGTCTACAAAGATGCCGGCAAAGTCGAAGTCACCATCAACGGTGCAACCGGCGGCAACTTCGAGAACCTCGTTCCGAGCACCGTTCCGGCAGTGACTGAAGTCACTGACACCATCGACACCACGTCGGTGAAACTGACCGCAACCGAGTCTGCTGCTGAAGGTGGCACCGTCACCTACACCGCCACTGTCGGTGCACCAGTGACCGGCTCGCCTGTGGTCGTGACCCTGGCTAACGGTCAGAACATCACCATCGAAGTCGGCAAAACCACTGGCACCGTCACCACCACCGCGCCGAACGATGCGCTGAACGGTCATGCGCCGTTGACTAACGCCATCACCGACGTGAGCGGCGGCAACTACGAGAATCTGGTGGCCGACAAAACCCCGGTCAGCACCACCGTGACCGACACCGTCGACACCACCAACCTGTCGCTGAGCGCGACCGGTACCGTGGCTGAGGGCGGTTCGATCGTTTATACCGCGACCTTGACCAATGCTGCCGGCTCGCCGGTCACCGTGACCCTGAGCAACGGCGCCGTGATCACCATCGACGCGGGCAAAACCACCGGCACCGTGACCGTTCCAGCACCTGCCGATGACGTCTACAAAGACGCCGGCAAGGTCGAAGTCACGATCAAGGATGCTGCGGGCGGCAACTTCGAGAACCTGGTGCCAAGCACCGTTCCGGCCGTTACCGAAGTCACCGACACCATCGACACCTCGACGGTCAAACTCACCGCCGATACTTCGGTGGCTGAAGGCGGCACTGTCACTTACACCGCGACTGTTGGCGCTCCAGTGACTGGCGCGCCTGTTGTTGTGACCCTGGCCAACGGTCAGACCATCACCATCGACATCGGCAAGACCACCGGCACCGTGACGACCACCGCACCGAACGATGCGTTGAACGGTCACGAGCCGCTGAACAACTCGATCACCAATGTCAGCGGCGGCAACTACGAAAACCTCGTCGCCGACAAGACGCCAGTCAGCACCACCGTGACCGACACCGTCGACACCACCAACCTGTCGCTGAGCGCGACGCCGGCGGTGAACGAAGGCGGGCAGATCACCTACACCGCCACCCTGACCAACGCCGCCGGCACTCCGGTGACCGTGACCTTGAGCAATGGCGCGGTGATCACCATCGACGCCGGCAAAACTTCCGGCACCGTGACCGTCGATGCGCCGAAGGATGACGTCTACAAGGACGCCGGCACCGTTGAGGCGACCATCAAGGGCGCGACCGGTGGCGACTTCGAAAACCTGGTGACCAGCAACACCCCGGCCGTGACCACCGTCAACGACACCATCGACACTTCCACCGTGTCGTTGACCGCCACCGCCAACGTCGCCGAAGGCGAAACCGTGGTTTATACCGCGAGCGTCACCGCGCCGGTAACCGGCTCGCCAGTTGTGGTCACTCTGTCCAATGGCCAGACCATCACCATCGCCGTCGGTGAGACCACCGGCAGCGTGAATTTCGTTGCACCGAACAGCCCATTGGCGGGCGGCAGCTCGTTGAGCGTGGCCATCGACAAGGTTGCCGGCGGCAACTATGAAAACCTGGTGGCCGACAAGACACCGGCGAACACCTCGGTGTCGGACACTGTCGACACCACCAACCTGAACCTGACCGCCAGCGACTCGGTGGCTGAAGGTGGCTCGATCGTTTACACCGCGACCCTGACCAATCCGGCCGGGACGCCGGTGACCGTGACCCTGTCCAACGGCGCGGTGATCACCATCGAAGCCGGTAAAACGTCGGGCACCGTGACCGTTCCAGCTCCGGCTGACGACGTGTACAAAGACGCGGGTAAAGTCGAAGCAACCATTTCCACCGCTACCGGTGGCAACTTCGAGAACCTGGTGCCTAGCACCGTTCCGGCCGTCACCAACGTGACCGACACCATCGATACCACCACGGTCAAACTGACCGCGACCGAATCGGCTGCGGAAGGTGGCACCGTCACTTACACCGCGACTGTCGGTGCGCCAGTGACTGGCTCGCCGGTCGTGGTGACCTTGGCCAACGGTCAGAACATCACCATCGAAGTGGGTAAAACCACTGGCACCGTGACTACCAGTGCGCCGAACGATGCGTTGACCGGCCACGCGCCGCTGACCAACGCCATCACCGACGTGAGCGGCGGTAACTACGAAAACCTTGTGGCGGATAAAACGCCGGTTTCGACCAATGTCACCGACACCGTCGACACCACCAATCTGTCGCTCAGTGCGACCGGCACCGTGGCCGAGGGTGGCTCGATCGTCTACACCGCAACCCTGACCAACGCCGCTGGTTCGCCAGTCACCGTGACCCTGTCCAACGGCGCGGTGATCACCATCGAGGCCGGTAAAACCTCTGGCACCGTGACCGTTCCGGCGCCAGCCGATGACGTGTACAAGGACGCCGGTAAAGTCGAAGCGACCATTTCCAGCGCTACCGGTGGCAACTTTGAAAACCTGTTGCCAAGTACCGTGCCGGCTGTCACCGAAGTCACCGACACGATCGACACCTCGACCGTCAAACTGACTGCCGATACCTCAGTGGCCGAAGGTGGCACCGTCACCTATACCGCAACCGTCGGCGCGCCAGTGACCGGTTCGCCTGTGGTCGTGACCTTGGCAAACGGTCAGAACATCACCATTGAGGTGGGTAAAACCACTGGCACCGTGACTACCACTGCGCCTAATGATGCATTGACCGGTCATGCTCCTCTGACCAACGCGATCACCGACGTCACCGGTGGCAATTACGAAAACCTCGTGGCTGACAAAACCCCGGTCAGCACTAACGTCACCGACACCGTCGACACCACCAACCTGTCGCTGTCCGCGACCGGTACCGTGGCCGAAGGTGGCTCGATCGTTTACACCGCGACCCTGACCAACGCCGCTGGCTCGCCAGTCACCGTGACGTTGAGCAACGGCGCCGTGATCACCATCGAGGCTGGCAAAACCACCGGCACTGTGACCGTTCCGGCGCCTGCCGATGACGTGTACAAGGACGCTGGCAAAGTCGAAGCAACCATTTCCAGCGCCACCGGTGGCAACTTCGAAAACCTCGTACCAAGCACTGTTCCTGCCGTGACCGAAGTCACCGACACCATCGACACCTCCACCGTGAAGCTCAGCGCCGATACTTCGGTGGCTGAAGGCGGCACCGTGACTTACACCGCGACCGTCGGTGCACCGGTCACCGGTTCGCCGGTTGTCGTGACCTTGGCCAACGGGCAGAACATCACCATCGAAGTCGGCAAGACCACTGGTTCGGTGACCACCACAGCACCGAACGATGCGCTGACCGGGCATGCACCACTGACCAACTCGATTACCGGCGTGACCGGTGGCAATTACGAGAATCTGGTCGCCGACAAAACGCCGGTTTCGACCACCGTTACTGACACCGTCGACACCACCAACCTGTCGCTCAGTGCGACCGGCACCGTGGCCGAAGGTGGCTCGATCGTTTACACCGCGACCTTGACCAATGCCGCTGGCTCGCCAGTCACCGTGACTCTTTCGAACGGCGCAGTGATCACCATCGAAGCCGGTAAAACCACTGGCACCGTAACCGTTCCTGCCCCGGCTGATGACGTCTACAAAGACGCCGGCACCGTGCAGGCAACCATCACCAACGCCAGCGGTGGCAACTTCGAAAACCTGGTGCCGAGCACTGTTCCGGCCGTCACCAACGTTACCGATACCATCGACACCACCACGGTGAAACTGACCGCGACCGAGTCTGCCGCTGAAGGCGGTACCGTCACCTACACCGCGACTGTCGGTGCCCCAGTGACCGGTTCGCCGGTCGTAGTGACGTTGGCCAACGGCCAGAACATCACCATCGAAGTGGGTAAAACCACCGGCACCGTCACCACCACCGCACCGAACGATGCACTGACCGGTCATGCTCCTCTGACCAACGCGATCACTGGCGTGACCGGCGGTAATTACGAGAGTCTGGTGGCTGACAAAACGCCAGTCAGCACCACTGTGACCGACACTGTCGACACCACCAACCTGTCGCTGAGCGCAACCAACTCGGTCGCCGAGGGTGGTTCGATCATCTACACCGCGACCTTGACCAACGCGGCTGGCTCGCCAGTCACCGTGACCCTGTCGAACGGCGCTGTGATCACCATCGAAGCCGGTAAAACCACTGGCACCGTGACCGTTCCGGCACCTGCCGATGACGTCTACAAAGACGCCGGCACCGTTCAGGCAACGATCACCAACGCTACCGGTGGCAACTTCGAAAACCTGGTACCGAGCACCGTGCCGGCTGTGACTCAGGTCACCGACACCATCGACACCACCACGGTCAAACTGACCGCGACCGAGTCTGCTGCCGAAGGGGGTACCGTTACCTACACCGCGACCGTTGGTGCGCCAGTGACTGGCTCGCCAGTCGTGGTAACTCTGGCCAACGGTCAGAACATCACCATCGAAGTGGGCAAAACCACCGGTACCGTGACCACCACTGCGCCGAACGATGCGCTGACCGGACACGCGCCGCTGACCAACGCCATCACCAACGTCAGCGGCGGCAACTACGAAAACCTCGTTGCCGACAAGACCCCGGTCAATACCACGGTCACCGATACCGTCGACACCACCAACCTGTCGCTGTCCGCGACCGGCACCGTGGCTGAAGGCGGCTCGATCGTTTACACCGCGACGCTGACCAACGCTGCCGGTTCGCCGGTTACCGTGACGTTGAGCAACGGCGCCGTGATCACCATCGACGCGGGCAAAACCACCGGTACCGTGACCGTCCCGGCACCGGCTGATGACGTCTACAAAGACGCCGGCACCGTTGAGGCCACTATCAAGACCGCGACTGGCGGCAATTTCGAAAACCTGGTGACCAGCAACACCCCGGCCGTGACCAGCGTCACCGACACCATCGACACCACCACGGTCAAACTGACCGCGACCGAGTCTGCTGCTGAAGGTGGTACCGTCACCTACACCGCGACCGTTGGTGCACCGGTAACCGGTTCGCCAGTGACCGTTACTCTGGCCAATGGTCAGAACATCACCATCGAAGTGGGTAAAACCACGGGTACCGTCACCACCACTGCGCCGAACGACGTGTTGACCGGTCATGCACCGTTGACCAACGCGATCACCAACGTCAGCGGCGGCAACTATGAAAACCTCGTAGCCGACAAGACCCCGGTCAGCACCACCGTGACCGACACTGTCGATACAACCAACCTGTCGCTCAGCGCTACAGGTACCGTGGCCGAAGGTGGCTCGATCGTTTACACCGCGACCCTGACCAACGCTGCTGGCTCGCCAGTCACCGTGACCCTGAGCAACGGCGCAGTCATCACTATCGACGCCGGTAAAACCACTGGCACCGTGACCGTTCCTGCCCCGGCTGATGACGTCTACAAAGACGCCGGCACCGTGCAGGCAACCATCACCAACGCCAGCGGTGGCAACTTCGAAAACCTGGTGCCGAGCACCACGCCAGCCGTGACCAGCGTCACCGACACCATCGACACCACGGGCGTGAAACTCACCGCCACGGGTACTGTGGCCGAGGGTGGCACCGTCACCTACACCGCCACTGTCGGCGCTCCGGTCACCGGTTCGCCAGTGACCGTAAGCCTGTCCAACGGCCAGACGATCACCATCGACATCGGCAAAACCACCGGCACCGTGACCACCACTGCGCCGAACGACGTGTTGACCGGCCACGCACCGTTGACCAATGCGATCACCAACGTCAGCGGCGGCAACTACGAAAATCTGGTAGCCGACAAGACACCGGTCAGCACCACCGTGACCGACACTGTCGATACGACCAACCTGTCCCTCAGCGCCACCAACACGGTCGCCGAGGGCGGTTCGATCATCTACACCGCGACCTTGACCAACGCGGCTGGTTCGCCGGTCACTGTGACTCTGTCCAACGGCGCCGTGATCACTATCGACGCCGGTAAAACCACTGGCACCGTGACCGTTCCTGCCCCGGCTGATGACGTCTACAAAGACGCCAGCACCGTGCAGGCAACCATCACCAATGCCAGCGGCGGCAACTTCGAAAACCTGGTACCAAGCACCGTACCGGCCGTGACCAGTGTCACCGACACCATCGACACCACTACTGTGAAGTTGTCTGCCACCGGTACAGCGGTTGAAGGCGGCAACGTCGTCTACACCGCCACCGTCGGCGCGCCAGTCACAGGTTCGCCAGTCGTGGTGACTCTGTCCAACGGCCAGACCATCACCATCGACATCGGCAAAACCACCGGCACCGTAACCACCACCGCACCGAACGATGCGCTGACCGGTCACGCGCCGTTGACCAACGCAATCACCAACGTGAGCGGCGGCAACTACGAGAATCTGGTTGCCGACAAGACTCCGGTCAGCACCACCGTGACCGACACCGTCGACACCACCAATCTGTCGTTGTCCGCGACCGGCACCGTGGCCGAAGGTGGCTCGATCGTTTACACCGCAACGCTGACCAACGCCGCGGGTTCCCCAGTGACCGTAACGTTGAGCAACGGCGCCGTGATCACCATCGACGCCGGCAAAACCACCGGCACCGTGACCGTTCCTGCCCCAGCCGACGACGTCTACAAAGACGCCGGCACCGTGCAGGCGACCATCAAGTCGGCGACAGGTGGCAGCTTCGAAAACCTGGTACCAAGCACCACGCCAGCCGTGACCAGCGTCACCGACACCATCGACACCACGGGCGTGAAACTCACCGCCACGGGTACTGTGGCCGAGGGTGGCACCGTCACCTACACCGCCACTGTCGGTGCGCCTGTGACTGGCTCGCCAGTTGTCGTGACCCTGTCCAACGGCCAGACCATCACCATCGACATCGGCAAAACCACCGGCACCGTGACCACCACTGCGCCGAACGACGTGTTGACCGGCCACGCACCGTTGACCAATGCGATCACCAACGTCAGCGGCGGCAACTACGAAAATCTGGTAGCCGACAAGACACCGGTCAGCACCACCGTGACCGACACTGTCGACACCACCAGCCTGTCGCTGAGCGCGACCCCGGCGGTGAACGAGGGCGGCCAGATCACCTACACCGCCACCCTGAGCAACGCTGCCGGTTCCCCGGTAACCGTGACCCTGAGCAACGGCTCGGTGATCACCATCGACGCCGGCAAAACCACCGGCACCGTGACCGTTCCGGCTCCGGCTGACGACGTCTACAAAGACGCCGGCAGCGTGCAGGCGACCATCACCAACGCCAGCGGTGGCAACTTCGAGAACCTGGTACCGAGCACGACACCGGCCGTGACCAACGTCGCCGATACCATCGACACCACCACCGTCAGCATCACCGGCAGCACCTCGGTGACCGAAGGCCAGACCGCCAGCTACACCGTCAGCCTGACGCACCCGGCGCAAACCGACGTGACCCTGAAGATCGTCTACAGCGGCACCGCTGCCGACGGTTCGGACTTCACTGGCGTGTACACCGTGAAGATCCCGGCGGGCGCCAGCAGCGCGCAGTTCAACGTCGCGACCATCGATGACAAGATCACCGAAGGCACCGAGAACTTCGTGGTCAAGATCGACTCGGCCACCGGCGGCAACTTCGAGAACCTGGCCGTCAGCAGCACCAACGGCAGCGTCAGCACCTCGATCATCGATAACGATGCGCCACCGGTCATCGACCTGGATGCCAACAACTCCAGCGGCGCCACCGGTGCCGACTACAAGGTGACGTTCACCGAAAACACCCCGGGCGCCGGCGTGTCGATTGCCGACACTGACCTGACGATCACCGACCCGGACAGCACGATGCTGACCGGCGCGACCATCGTGCTGACCAACCGTCAGGACGGCGATGCGCTGAACCTCGGGAACAGCGTCAACGGCATCACGATCAATGCCAACAGCACCAACGGCACCGTGACCCTGACCTTGTCGGGCAACGCGACGCTCGCCGACTACATGCAGGCGATCAAGAACATCAGCTTCACCAACAGCAGTGAAGACCCGAGCACCGTGCCGCGGATCATCACCGTGACCGTGACCGATGGCGGCAACTACTCCAACACCGCGACCACCACGGTCAACGTGGTGGCGGTCAACGATGCGCCAGTTGCGGCTCCGGTCAACGTCACCGGCACCGAAGACACCCCGCTGATCCTCGGCTGGTCGACCTTCGGGGTGACTGACGTCGACAGCCCGGCCAGCAGCCTGGGCATCAAAATCACCCAGCTGCCGGGTGAAGGCAAACTGCAGTATCTGGACGGTTCGACCTGGAAAGATGTCGCCAACAACCAGACCTTCAGCAAGGCTGACATCGACGCCGGCAAACTGCGCTTCATGCCGGATGCCAATGAGTCGGGGGTCAACGGTTACGGCGGCACCGGCATGGGCAACAACCAGGCCGACTACGCACAGATCAAGTTCCAGCCAACCGACGGCCAACTGCTGGGCAACACCGGCACCGTGAAGATCGACATCACGCCAGTGGCGGATGCGCCGACCGTGAGCGTGGCCGACAACAGCGTGAAGTCCACCGGGCTGGTCAAGGAAGTCTGGACCGGCCTGTCGGGCCTGGGTACCAGCGGCAACGGCGCTGACTCGACCACGTTGAAAAACGTGATCGACGGCGCCGGCACCCCGAACTCCAGCACCAACGTGAATAACGTGCAGTCCGACGGCAGCGTGACCGCCGGTACCGCGTCGAAGACCTCGGGCCTGATCTATCTGGAAGCCGGCAAGACCTACAGCTTCAGCGGTGTGGCTGACGACAGCCTGCTGATCACCATTGGCGGCAAGAGTGTGGCGTCGGGTACCTGGGGCGCGGGCGGTGCGATCAGCGGTTCGTTCACCCCGACCACCAGCGGCTACTACACCCTGGACATCTACCACCACAACCAGAGCGGCCCGGGCAGCTATGACGTGAACCTGTCGGTCAACGGCAGCACGCCAATCGACCTGAGCAGCGCCGGCGTGCCGATCTACACCGGGGTGCAGGATCTGGTGAATTCCGGTGTAACCGTCTCCGACCTGCACGGCACCAACGGCGAAGGCTATTACGACGGCTACAAGCTCAACACTGGCGCCGAAGGCACCACGGTGAAACTGTCGGCGATCAACACCGCGCTGACCGACACCGACGGCTCGGAAACCCTGAGCGTGAAGATCAGCGGCGCGCCGGTCGGCTCGGTTCTCTCCGACGGCAACGGTCACACCTTCACAGTCACCGCGAGCAACGGCGAAGCCAACGTCACCGGCTGGAACCTGGGCAGCCTGACCGTAACCCCGCCGACCTACTACAACGGCCAGTTCAACCTGACCGTGACCTCGACCTCCACTGAAATGGTCGGCGGTTCGGCCAGCAGCACCGCTACGATTCCGGTCACCGTGGTGCCCGCGGTGTACAACGCGGTGGTTGGTACCTCTGGCGACGACACCTTCAACGGTACCGATGGCAACGACATCATGGTCGCCGACATCGGTGGTCTGACCGTGGTGCCGGGCACCAACTACAACATCGCGTTCATGGTCGACAGCTCGGGCAGCATGAGCACCTCGTCGATCAACGCGGCCAAGGACTCGCTGACATCGGTGTTCAACACCCTCAAGCAGAGCCTGGGCGGCAGCAACTCGGGCACGGTGAACATCTTCCTGGCGGACTTCGATACCCAGGTCAACAAGTCGGTGTCGGTGAACCTCAACGACCCGAACGCGCTGACCAAGCTCAAAGCCGTGCTCGACTCGATGGCGTCCGGCGGCGGCACCAACTACGAGGACGTGTTCAAGACCACGGCCAACTTCTTCCAGAGCGCGGAAGCTGTGGCCAACACCGGGGCGAAGAACCTCACGTACTTCATCACCGACGGCCAGCCGACCTACTACCAGAGCGGCGAGCAGACCAACCCGACGCTGTACGGCAGCGTGAAGTTCGACAGTGTGGTGACAACCAGCAACTACAAGCTGGGCGACACTTTCAGCACGTACATCGACAACACGCATTACCTGAGCATCACCGCCAGCGGTTATGCCCAGTTGCAGACTTACACTGGCCGTGGCTGGACCACCACCAACCTGGGCACGGTTCACGCTCAGGGTGATGGTACCTATGAGCTGTCGAGTCTGGCGGGCAGCGGCAGCAGCACCAGCTCGGCCACCACCGACAACTCGACCAGCAGCTTCGCCTTGCTCAGCGGTCTGTCGAATGTCGAGGCGATCGGTATCAACAGCGGCGTCAGCCTCAACGACCTGAAACCGTATGACTCGGATCACTCGCCGCAGACCAACATCGATCCGAAGGATCTGGCCAACTCGATCATCGGCCACACCGAAGCGACGCTGCCGGGCAACGACACCGTCAGCGGTGGCGACGGCAACGACATCCTGTTCGGCGACCTGGTGAGCTTCAACGGCATTGCCGGCGAGGGTTATCAGGCGATGCAGGCGTTCGTGGCGCAGCAGACCGGGGTCGACGTCAGCAAGGTCACCACCAGCAACGTGCACCAGTACATCACCGAGCACTATCAGGCGTTCGATGTGTCCGGCGCACATGACGGCAACGACACGCTGCTGGGTGGCGCAGGCAATGACATCCTGTTCGGCTCGGGCGGCAACGACCTGCTCGACGGCGGCAAGGGCAATGACATCCTGCTCGGCGGCACCGGCAACGACACGCTGATCGGCGGCCAGGGCAACGATATCCTGATCGGTGGTTCCGGTGCCGACACCTTCGTCTGGAAAGCAGGCGACACCGGCAATGACGTGATCAAGGACTTCAACGCCAACGAAGGTGACCGCATCGACCTGCGCGATCTGTTGCAGGGTGAAACCGGCAGCACCATCGACAACTTCCTGAAGATCACCACGGTTGATGGCACGTCGTCGCTGCAAGTCAGCTCGGCGGGCAAGTTCAACTCCGGCGACGCGGCAGCCGCCACGCCGGACGTGACGATCAAACTGGAAGGCAACAACTGGTCGAGCGCCAACATTCACAACCTGATTGCCGGCAGCGATCCGACCATCAAGGTCGACCACAACAACAGCTGATGCGTGAACAAAACGGCCGCCCCTTGGGGCGGCCGTCACGTTTGCGGCTAACTCGGCGGTGACGATTTCGTCGCCACCCCGCATACTCGCGCGCAGTTGGCCTATGCTGCTGACAGCATGACGCTGGATCTTTCTGAGGGATGCTCAATGTTTTACGTGCAACGCGATGCGCAAGGTCTGTTGATTCGCGTGGAAGCCGCGGCCTACGCCGAGGCCACGGAAACGCTGCCGGCCGACAGCCATGAAATCCAGGCCTGGTTCGCCAATGAAGTGGTGGAAACCAGCCTGAAACAGCTCAAGCAGAGCGACCTGGAAATGATTCGGGTACTCGACGACCTGATTCAGGTGCTGACCCAGAAGGGCGTGATCCGCGTCACCGACCTGCCGCCGGCAGCGCAGGCCAAGCTGATGGACCGCACCCAGGCGCGGGAAGCGCTGGGCGGGTTGAGCCACTTGATCGACGACGAAGAGACCGGGCTGATCTGATCCGCGATCTTCAGTGACCGGACTGACCCCTTCGCGAGCAAGCCCGCTCCCACATTTGAAATGCATTCCAATGTGGGAGCGGGCTTGCTCGCGAAGGCTGATTTACCGACAACGAATAACGAACAGGTTACTTCCAGGGCGTGGGCTCACCAAACAACTGCCCCTGCACCCCATACAAGCCCATCTCGCGAATCACCGACAACTCGCCCTCGGTCTCCACCCGCTCGGCAATCAACGGTAGATCGATGCTGTGCGCCGCACGCTGGATCGCCTCGATGAACAGGCGCTTGTCGCTCTCCTGATCGATCGCGCGAATGTAACTGCCATCGATCTTCAGGTACGCCAGCCCCAGCCGCGCCAGGTTGCCGATCATGCTGAAGCGTCCACCAAAGCGCTGCAGACTCAGAGAGAAACCGAGTTCACGCAGACGCCGGGTCAACTGCTCCAGCACCGCTTGCTCCGGCAATTGCTCCTCGCCGATCTCCAGCGTCAGGCGCTCGCCGAGGTCGGAGTGCGCGCGCAGAATCTCGAACACTTTGTTCAGCGCTTGTGGATCGGCCAGGGTTGCCGAAGACAGGTTCAGCGCCAGCGAATCTTCATGCGCCTTCATTTGCTCCAGCACGCGCTCGAGCATCAGACGGTCGAGTCGCGCGGTCCAGCCAAAACGCTCGAGCCACGGCAGGAAACGCCCGGCCGGGATGGTCTGGCCCTGTTCATCCAGCAAGCGCGAAAGCACTTTGTAATGCAGCACCAATTGCGTGTCCTGAGCGGCCACCACCGGTTGGAAATACAGTTCGAAACGCTGCTGGTTCAGCGCCTGATCGAGCAAGCGATGCCAGGCATGGTGATCGTCACCGACGTCCGCCACCAGGCTCTGATCGATGCACGCCCAGTTCTGCTCGCCCTGCCCCTCGGCCTGCGCCAGCGCCTGATCGCCCAGGGTCAGTACTGCTTGCGGTGAATCGCCGTGGGCAAACGGGGCGAGGCCAATGGAAGCCACGGCCGGCACATCGGTTGCGCCAGTGGCGTGCAGGCTGCTCAGCGCACTGTCGAGGTTCTGCGCCAGTTGCAGCGCTTCTTCGCGCACCAGTCCCGGCGCCAGCACGGCGAATTCACCACCGCGAATACGGGTGACGAGGTTCTGGGTTTCAGGGTATTTGGCGCACTCGCGGGACAGTTGCTCGCCGACAGCTTTCAACAATTCATCGGTGCGCTGACCGCCCAGACGCTGATTGAGCCCGGCCAGATCCTTGACCCGCAACAGCAGCAGATAACCGGAACTGGCCTGCTCCGGGTTGCTCACGCGGTTGTGCAGTTGCATCTCGAAATAGCGCCGGTTGGCAAGCCCGGTGAGGTTGTCCTGATAAGACTCGGCACGCAGTTTTTCGCTGCGCTCGGCCTGCTCCTGGAACAGCGCCTTGAGCTTCTCGACCATCTGGTTCATCGCCTGCACCACGCGCCGCAGTTCCGGGGTACGCGGCAACTCCGGCAGGCTGAGGAATTCGCGGCGGGCGATGGCGTGGGACTGTTTGGCCATGTAATCCAGCGGGCGCAATTGCCGGCGCAGCAGCAACGCGCCGAGCACTGCACTGACCGCGCCGCACAGCAGCAGCCAGCCGAGGCTGCCCAACGCGCTCTGCCACAGCTTGGCCACGGCAAACATCGGGTGACTGACCACCTCGACCCGCGCCGCCTGCTCCCAGCCACGGCTGACCAGCGCGTCGCCACCGGCCGGCTCCAGGCCGATCAGTTTGACGAACCAGTCAGGCACATTGCTCACCGCCGGAATCCCGCTGCGCTCGACAATGGTCTGGTCGGTCTTGAGATCGACCACGCGGATGCTCGCGTAATAGCCGCTGTCGAAAATCGAGCTGACCAGCAGCTCGACCATCGCCGGGTCGTCGATATTCGGCGTCAGCGACAACGCCAGCGCCGTCGCAGCGTCCTGGGCATGGGAGCGCAGCTGGTTGACGTACTGGGTGCGCGAGCTCTCCAGGCTGACCATGAAGCTGCCGGTGAAGGCGACCACCAGGAACAGACAGATAGCGATCAACAGCTGTTTGAACAAAGACATCTGAGCGCGTGCTCCTAGTTAGTCGTTTCGACCGGGAAACCTTCGGCCTGCATTTTCTTCAGCACATCCTGCCAGCGCGACAGGCGTTTGGTGTCACCGACCTTTTTGTTGCCCTTGGCTCCCGGCAGGTACAGACCTTCAGCATTGAAAGAGTAGACCGGCAGCAAATCGGTTCGCTGGGACGCAGGCTGAATCGGATCGATCAGGCTGTCGAGCACCAGCGGCATGGCATCGGGGGTGGCGTAGTAAGTCAGCACCATGTGTGCGCGATTCTGGCGCAGTGCCTTGACGTAGGTGATGCGCAGCTTGTCACTGGAGACCCCGAGATGGCGCAGGCTGAAATACTTGGCGATCGCGTAGTCTTCGCAATCGCCTGCGCCTTTCCACAACGCTTCGATGGGCGTCTCCCAATAATCGACCTGCCCCCACAGATCGATATCTTCTACATAACGCACCTGTTTGTTGAAAAACAGGTTCACCACTTTCAGCTTTTCCATCTCGCTGACCTGTTTCTGCGTGGCCAGCAGGTTTTGCCAGGCATCGATCCGCTGCTGCCCGGCACCCAACGGGCCGTAGAGCGCCGTAGCCTTGCGGCTGATCGCGGAAAAATCCCAATCGGCATGCAGGCCGCCCAGCATGACGCCGGCCAGCAACAGTGCGCAGCCTAGCCAGCGCAGAGTCCGGGGGATCGCGAAACGTACCGCCACAGCAGGTTTCCAGGGGGCAGGAAGGAAAGCGTTTGATGGTGAAGCTTAGCCCGGCAAAAAACAATGGCACCATGAGATCATCGCCATCGCGCTAAACTTCATTCAGGACAGCAATCCTTTACATGGTTTGACAACCTGTAGAGCAATCACTAGTGTCTTTGGATCCAAATTCCGTCGTCATTCAGGGTGAGTAGTTGTGACACAGAAGCCCAAACCGCTGCACAGCATCAAAGTCGATGGGCCGATTCCCGCACACCTTGCCCGCTCGATCATCGAAGAAACCCTGCGCTCGGCGATCCTTGACGGTCGCTTGCCGTGCGGCACCGCCCTGCGCCAGCAGGATCTGGCCGACCTGTTCGGGGTCAGCCGCATGCCGGTGCGCGAGGCTCTGCGCCAGCTCGAAGCGCAAGAACTGCTGAGCGTCACCACCCACAAGGGCGCCGTTGTAGCGCCGCTGATCCAGGGCGACGCCACCGAAACCTACGAGTTGCGGATCCTCCTCGAATCCGAAGCCATGCGTCAGTCGATCCCGTTGCTGACCAGCGCGGATCACGCGCTTGCCGCCGGCTATATCGAAGAACTCGAAACCCAGCACGACTACAGCGAAATCGGTCGGCTCAACCGTCTGTTCCACATGGCCCTGTACAGCAAGGCACCGAATAAGCGTCTGCTGCGGCTGGTCGAGGACGGCCTCAACGAGGAGGAGCGCTTCCTGCGTTTCAATCTCGAAGCCATGGGCCTGGGCAAACTCTCCCAGGAAGATCACCGCGCCATGCTCCAGGCCGTGATCGAGCGCGATGTCGAGCTGTCGGTGAAGTTGCTCACACATCACCTCAACCGTGGCGTCGACGTGATCACCCGCTTCCTCGCCAGTCCCGCCGGACAAAACCGCAAGGCCGTGCGCTGACGCCCTTCACGCCGGTCTCAGGCCTTCGCGCCTGACCGGCGAATAACCCGCTTACAAATCCTCTCCCCGATCCTCCGCAAACCTGGTGGCGGATCCACGTGTTCGCTCTAACCTCCCAGCGCTCGCAAGCCCGCCATTGCGGCTCGGCGCGGACGAATCGGTCATAGCCGTCCCGCCAATTTACCCGCACTCTTTAACGGCCACCCCATGAAGAACGGGCGACGCGCCGCACCGCCGGCGCAGTCCCCGCACCAGGAACCTACGGAAGGAGCCTTGCCACGGGATAAAAGGAAGTTACGGCGCCGTTTCCGGCCCACTTTCATTCCTATACATCACATTCAATTTTTCGCTTCTTAAAGTTGCTTTGAGTGAGGCATTCACTCTTGTATTCAATTTTGGCCATTATTTGCCGAAAGGAGCAACTACGCCCAAGTAAAACTTAAACAAAAAGCTTTACCGGGCCGACTCATACTTGAAAAACATACAACTAAAAATAATTAAAAATAAACTTGTTAAGTTATTTGACGATGTATTAGCTTTTCCTCGCCGAGCAGGTTCTACCTGCAAACACGGCACGGCTCCGCAGTCAGCCAATAGCTTTGGCAAATATTCGCCAACGCATGGTCGAGAGCCTTTCATGCACTTTGCAAACTTTCATTAATCCGAATGAGGCCCGCGTTCGCCAATAGAAAACATTTCAAACTTATCAAGTCCATGTTGATGCACTGAACGAGCAACTCCCTCTATTCCAATAACACCGAGGTTCGCCATGATGCCAACTAAAGAACAACTCGCCCTGAAAAAAGCGCAATTGAGCGATCACCCGATCTTTACCGAGATCGATTCGTTATCGGTACTGCGCCGGTTCATGGAATCCCACGTCTTCGCCGTGTGGGATTTCATGTCGTTGACCAAGCGCCTGCAACAGGAACTGACCTGCACCCGCCTGCCATGGTTACCGCCACGCGATCCGCATGCTGCGCGGCTGATCAACGAGATCGTGCTCGGCGAAGAGTCGGATGATCGTCCCGCCCACGGCCATTACAGCCATTTCGAGCTGTACCTGGACGCGATGCGCGAAGTCGGTGCGAGCACCACGGCGGTCGAACGGTTTGTCGCGCTGCAACAGGAAGGCGTGAGTTACGACGTCGCCCTGCAAAGCGTTGAGGTTGATCCGGCAGCGGCGAAATTTGTGCGCGAGACGCTGCACACCGCGCTGCACGCACCGGGCCACAGTGTCGCCGCCGCGTTCCTGCATGGCCGTGAGAGCGTGATCCCGACGATGTTCCAGCGCATCCTCGATGACTGGGGGATCGGCATCGAACAGGCACCCACCTTTCGCTATTACCTGGAGCGCCACATCGAGGTCGACTCCGAAGATCACGGCCCGGCGGCAGAGCAACTGCTGGAGCGCCTGGTCGACGGTGATCCGCAGCGTGAGGCCGAAGTCTACGCCAGCGCCATCGCGGCGGTGGATAGCCGCATCGCCCTGTGGGACGGCTTGCGTCTGAGCATGCGCGAGCCCTTGGCGGAGGTGGCCCAATGAACGCCGCCGATTACCAATCCTTCGCCGACGCCTGGGAAACCCGCGCCACCATCCGCACCCGGCCACGGCGTGTTCTGGAAGACGATGAGCGCCTGATCTATCCGCTGAGCCGCCAGCCCCTGGTGCTCAGCGAAACCTTCCTGCGCGAATGCCCGCAGCAGCGTGATTTCGCCCTGGTGCAGACGCTGTACAAGTTCATCAACGACGTGGTGATTTTCGAAACCGAAATCGTCGACCAGACCGCCCGCGCCATCGCCAAGAATCGCTTCGCCGTACCCTTCCCGTTCGCCTGTCGCTACGACGCCATGACCGTGGTGGTGGACGAGGATTACCACGCGCTGGTGGCGATGGACTTCATGCAGCAGACCGTGGCCATGACCGGCATCGCGCCGATCGAACTGCCCACTGAAATCGAACTGAGCCGGGCAATTCCTGCCGCTGTGGCACTGGCGCCCGAGCACCTGCGCAGCGCGGTGGAACTGATCTGCGTGGCCATCGCCGAGAACACCGTGACTGGTGACGTTGCGGCGTTCGCCCGGGACGATACGGTCAAGCCGTCGATCAAAGGGCTGATGGCCGATCACCTGCTCGACGAGGGCCGGCACTCCAGTTTCTGGGCGCGCATGGTGCGCATCTATTGGCACACCGCCAATGACGCGGATCGGGAAACCATCGCGCAGATCCTGCCGGTGTTCATCGGCCATTACCTGACCAACGACATCCAGAAGTCCTTCGATCTGCGCCTGATCGACGCCTTGCCGGTCAGCGAGGCAGTGCGCCGCTCGCTCAAGGACGAGATGGCCGGGTTGGCGTTCCCGATCAATCGCCACCATCCGCTGGTGGGCAACATCGTACGCTTTTTCCACAACAGCTCGCTGCTCGACACGCCCTGCGTGCAGCACGCCCTGCGTGACTATCTGGTTTGATGAGGAGGCCGACATGAGACGTCTCGACATTTTATTGATTGGCGCCAGCCAGGCCATGACCGACCTGGCGCAGGAACTCGAACAACACGGTCATTCCTTACGACGCAGCGGTACGGCGCAATCGCCGGTGGATCTGATCATTGACGATGGCTTCATCGGCGCTGGCGATTTCTGCGCCATCCCGCACTTGCATCTGCGCCTCGGTATCGCTGCGCAGAGCCTTGGCGGTTTACCGACGCTCGACCTGCTGTGCTTCCTCGGCTCGTCACTGATCAGCCGTGTGCCGATTGGCGATGAGCCGTCCGGCAACGGTCAGGCACTACGCCAGCGGGTGCTGACGCAGGTGGTTGACGAAGTCGCGCTGCTGGTCAGCCGTTTCTCCCGCGATGCCGAGTATTTGCAGCAGGCAGTGCCGGCCATGGCGCCGGACTTCGAACAGGTGGAGGACCTGTCGTTTCTCGACAGTCTGGCTTACATCCATCGCCTCAACGCCACGACGCATCCGGCATTGTTGCAACAGGCGCAGACACCGTTGATCGAGCGCCTGCAACGCAGCCTGATCGAACACGCCGAGCGACCGGCGCTGCACCTGGCCGAGCACTCGCTCAGCTACCGCCAGTTGCACGCGCACAGCCGTGCGATCCAGCAACGTCTGCAGCCACTGCTAGAGCAGCATCCGCAGCCGTGGATCGTGGGTATCTGCCAGCCGAAAAGCCCGGCGCTGTTCGCCTCGATTCTGGCGGTGCTCGGCAGTGGCGCAGTGTATCTGCCGCTGGAGCCGGGCCATCCGTTGCAGCGCCAGCAATACATCCTGCAAAACGCCGGCGCGGTGTTGTTGCTGCACGACGGCGAGCATCCGCTCGGTGAGTCGATGCCCGGGCTGAATGTCAGTCGTATCGACAGTGCCGACGCCGATCTCGACCTGCCGCTGATGCGTCAGCGGCCGACGCTTGAAGCACCGTGCATGGCGCTCTACACCTCCGGCACCACCGGGCATCCGAAGGGCGTGCTGTTGAGCCAGGCGAACCTCGCGCACTTCACCGCGTGGTACGCCGATTACGTGCAGTTGCGCACCGAAAGCCGAGTTCTGCAGTTCTCTTCGCTGAGCTTCGACTCGTCGCTGATCGATATCTTTCCGACGCTGCTGCAGGGCGCCGAACTGGTGGTACCGGATGACACCCAACGCCGCGATCCGCTGCAACTGGTGGCGCTGATCCGCCGTCGGCAACTGACCCACGCGTTCCTGCCGCCGGCGCTGCTGAGCATCCTGCCGCTGGAGCAATTGCAAGGTGTCGAGGTGATGACTGGCGGCGACGTCTGCGAGCCCTTCGTCATCGAGCAATTGACCCGCCAGGGCAAGCTGCACAACCTCTACGGCCCCACCGAAGCGACGGTGCTGATTACCGCTCGCCAGCTCAAGCCGGGTGACAGCAACCGCACCCTCGGCGCGCCGATTGCCAACAGTCAGGTGCTGATTCTCGATGACGAGTTGCAACCGGTGCCGGAGAACACCGTCGGCGAATTGTTCATCGTCGGCCCCGGCGTTTGCCTCGGCTACTTGAACAATCCGCAGCAGACCGCGGAGCGTTATCTGACCCTGCAACTGCCGCACGGTGAGAGCTTGCGCGCCTACCGCAGTGGCGACATGGCCAAGTGGGGCGAACACGGTATCGAGCTGTGCGGACGGCGCGACAATCAGGTAAAGATCCGTGGTTTCCGGGTCGAACCGGAAGAGATCGAGCGCTGCCTGCGCGAGAGCCAGTTGTACCGCCAGGTGGCGGTGGTGATCGACAGTCAGCGGCGGATTCTGGCGTTCCTTGCGCAGCCGCAATCGGACGCCGCTCGCGATGCATTGAAGGCGCATGCTCTGCAGTTTCTGCCGGACTACATGCAACCGGTGGCATGGACTGAACTGGCGCAGATGCCGTTCGCCAGCAACGGCAAGGTCGACCGCAAAGCGTTGCTGGAGCTGCCGGTTAGCGTGCAAGACAGCGGCCCGAAATGCCTGCCGGCAAACGCTGACGAAGCGCTGCTGCTGGAGATCTGGGCGGAACTGCTGGAGCTGCCGAGCAGCGATATTTCCACCGACGAAAGCTTCTTCAATCTCGGTGGGCATTCGATCCTGCTGTCGCGGATGTTGCTGCGTTTGCGTGAGGAATTCGGGCGCAGCATCTCGATCAACCGCTTCATCGAACTGCCAACCATCATCAAGCTCGCCACGCTGGTGCGCGGTACCGATGACAGCGCGGTGCTCAGCGCACAGGCCATGGCCGACGCCGAACGCCCGCTGAACATCGAGCCGCTGCCGATCAGTCGCCTGGGTGATGTGCACAAGGTGATCGTCACCGGCGCCAACAGCTTTGTCGGCATGCACATCGTCGAAGCGCTGCTCGGTTGGGGCGCCAGCGAAGTAGCCTGTCTGGTGCGTGACGGCGGCGGGCAAACGGCGGCGCAGCGTTTTGCTCAGGCGCTGCGCGAGAACCGTCTCGAGCATCTCGATTTGAGCCGGGTGCGGATCTACTCCACGGACCTCACCCGCCCGCAACTCGGCCTGGCCGACGACGATTATCAACGCCTGGATCGCGAGTTCGGCGCGCTGGTGCACAACGCCGCCAACGTCAATCACGTGCTCGATTACGAGTCGCTGGCGGCGGATAACGTCGAGCCGATTTTCGAGCTGCTGCGTCTGTGTGAAGGACGCAGCAAAAAGGTCTTCAACTTTGTCTCGACACTGTCCGCTTCCAGCACCGTCGACGGCGAAGGCCGAGTGCTCGAACTGCCCGCCGCGCCGACCCCGCCGATCTACATCCGCAACGGCTACAACCTGTCGAAGTGGGTCGGCGAGCGCGTCCTCGAACGGGCTCGCGAGCGTGGGGTGTGGGTCAACCTGTATCGCCCCGGCAACATCAGTTTCAACAGCCTGAGCGGCGTCTGCCAGCCGCACAAAAACCGTTTGATGCTGATGCTCAAGGGCTCAATCCAGCTCGGTCAGGTACCGGCCTTCGAGCTGAATTTCGACCTGATGCCGGTGGACTTCCTCGCCCGCTTCATCGCCTTCCACGCCAGCCGTTATTCGACCGAGCGCGCGGTGTTCAACCTGCACAACCCCGAGCCGCTGAGTTGGGATGCCTACGTCGCTTCGTTCCGCGAAACCGGCAGCGAGTTTTCGCTGGTCAGCGTCGCCGACTGGCAGCAGCAACTGGGCCGGGTCGATGCCGACAACGCGCTGTTCGGCGTGCTCGGTTTCTACCTCAACGGCTTCGAGGAAGACATCGGCGACATCTCCCTGATCGGCCACGCCAACGCTGAAGCCGGCGTGCAACAGATGGGCGCGCACTACCCGGAAAAATCCCCGGCGCTGCTACGTCGCGGCTGCGATTACCTGAAAGAAATCAACTTCATCTGATTCATCCAAAAAAGGAGCAACACCATGAGCAATCTGCAACCCGACACCCTGATCAAAAACCCGCACGGCTGCCACGTTGTGTCGTCGGTGGAAGTGCCGGCGGACGCGGCGCAGGTCTGGGCGGTGGTCGGCAATTTCGCAGGCTTCGACCGATTTATTCCGGCGCTGTCGCACATCGACATGACCGGCGACGGCGTGTCGTCGCTGCGCAAGAAATTCTTCAAGGACGGCAACGTGGTGGTCGAACAACTCAACTCCCGCGATGACCAGGCACGCGCCATGACCTGGACCACGATCTACAACACCTTGGGTGTGGCCAATCTGTGGGCGGCGATGAACGTGGAATCGCTGGGGGCGGGTAAGTCGCGGGCGACCTGGACGATCATTGCCGAACCGGCTTCAGGTGGGGAGGAAGCGCTGCCGGGGTTCAAGGATTTCGTGCAGGGGTTTGCCGATGATGCGATGGGGAATGTGCTGAAGCTGTTTGTGTAAGGCTTCAGTTCTGCGGTGATTGAGCTACCGCAATCGCGAGCAGGCTCACTCCTACAGTTGGAATGCGTTCCCCTGTAGGAGTGAGCCTGCTCGCGATCAACGATAACGCGGTCTCGAATCTGACAATCAGATCTTGAAGCTGTCCACCAACTGCTTCAGGCGATTGGCCTGCTGCGACAACGCATCACAATCCTTCAATGTTTCATTGAGGTTGGCCACGCTCTGCTGGTTCAGCAGGTTGATCTGGTTGACGTCGACGTTGAGGGTTTCCACCACCGCCGTCTGCTCTTCGGTCGCCGCGGCCACCGACTGGTTCATGCCGTCGATTTCGCCGATGCGCTGGGTCACGCTGACCAGGCGCAGACCGGCCTGATTGGCCACTTCCACGCTCTCTTCGCTGGACGCCTGACTGGCGTTCATGGTGGTCACCGCTTCACGCGAACCGACCTGCAAGGAGGTGATCATCTTGTGGATCTCTTCCGCCGATTCCTGGGTGCGATGCGCGAGGTTACGCACTTCGTCCGCCACCACCGCAAAACCGCGTCCGGCTTCACCGGCACGGGCCGCTTCGATGGCCGCGTTGAGCGCCAGCAGGTTGGTCTGCTGCGAGATGCCTTTGATCACATCGAGGATGTGGCCGATGTTGTCGGTGCTGGCGTTGAGTGTTTCGATCTGGGTGCACGACAGGCTGATCTTCTGCGACAGCTCGGTCATCGCCTGAATGGTCTGCTCGACCACCTGACGACCGTCATCGGCCTGCTCGCTCGCGCCGCTGGCGTGCTGCGAAGCATCGGCGGCGTTGCGGGCGATTTCCTGAGTGGCGGCGCCCAACTGGTTGATCGCGGCGGCGACACTGTTGGTGCGCGCGCTTTGTTCGTCGGAACCGATGATCGAGGCGTTGGACGAGGCCATTACCCGTTGCGACAGGTCGTGCACGTGACGGGTGGCCGACGACACTTCGGAAATCGACGCGTGAATACGCTCGACGAACTGGTTGAACGAGCTGCCCAGTTCAGCGAACTCATCCTTGCCTTCCACGACCAGACGCCGGGTCAGGTCGCCTTCGCCTTGGGCGATGTCCTGCATCGCGCGGCCCATGGTGGTCAGCGGACGCATCAGGACGTTGATCAGCAGGCTCAGCAGCAGCGCAATCGCAGCAACTGCGACGAACATCGCAATCAGCGCCGAAGTACGGAACTGGCTGAGGGCGGCGTAGGCCTTGTCACGATCGATCGACAGCCCGATGTACCAGTCGGCATTCGGCAAACCGCTGACCGGGGTGAACGACAGGATGCGTTCCTGGCCGTTGAGCACTACGTTCTGGTTGCCCTTCTCGATGCGCACACCGGAATTCGGGTAGATGTCCTTGAGGTTCTTCATCACCTGGTCTTTGTCCGGGCTGACGATCACCTGACCGTCACCGCTGACCAGGAACGCGTGACCAAGGCCACCGAAATCCACCGAGTTGATGATCTTCACCAGGGTTTCCAGGCTCAGGTCACCGCCGACCACACCCAGCAGTTCGCCATTCTTTTTCACCGGCATGGCGATGGTCACGACCAGACCACCGACCGCCGCCATGTATGGCGGGGTCAACATGGTTTTGTCGGCGACCACGGCCTGCTTGTACCAAGGGCGCTGACGCGGGTCGTAGCCGTCGGGCATCTTCGCGTCAGGGCGCTGGGTGAACACTCCGTTGGCCTGACCGACGTAGGTGAACTGGAAGTTCGAGGTGAAGGCCGGTTGATCGACCAGCCCCGGGAAGTCGGCGTCCTTGCCCTGATGGGCAACGTTCTGCGCGAGGTTTTCCAGCACCAGAATTCGCCCGCTCATCCAGTTCTGCACGCTGCTGGCGGTCAGATCGCCGGCCTGCTGCACAGACGACTGGAGGTTCTGGCGAATGGTGTTGCGCTGCAGATAGTCGTTGTAGAGGGTGAACAAAGCGAAAGCCAGGACCACGACGCCCGAGGCGGCCAACAGGATTTTATGGCTGAACTTGAGATTCATTTCATGGGACTTCTTATGCAAAAGTGGGGATGCGTTCCGGGATGCAACATTCCATGTACAGCGCAGGCGGCGTTCTGACGGCCGCTCTACTTTGGTGCACGCATGTCTCACCAGTCTGTCGGCACCATTCGCGGAAATCTTAGGGCTGCGTGGGAAATGCCCGGCATTTCTGTCAGATTCCCGCCGAACGGCGTGCCAGAGCGTCCGCCACGAAGTTTTTTTGCTGGATCTCCGAGCAGAGGTTGCAAAATTCGCAGCCCCTGATAAAAATGCGACTAATTATCATTTGTGACGTTCGGGCTGTCGCGTTCATGTCCTCACCTGAGTTTGCAGTGCAGGCGCTTTACAGGAGTCATCACGGCTGGCTCAACGCCTGGCTGCGGGCGCGGCTGGGCAATGCCGCGGATGCCGCAGATCTGGCCCAGGACACTTTCGTGCGCCTGTTGCAGCGCAGCGAACGCCTGGAACTCAAGGCACCTCGCGCATTTTTACGCACCATCGCCCGTGGCTTGGTGATCGATCATTGGCGTCGTGAAGAAATCGAACGCGCCTATCTCGAAACCATCGCCCATTTGCCCCAAGCCGAAACCCCAAGCGCCGAAACCCGCGCGTTGGTGGTCGAGTTGCTCGAGAGCGTGGCGCGCATGCTCGAAGGCTTGCGGCCGAAAGTGCGTCAGGCGTTTCTGCTGGCGCAGTGCGAAGGTTTGACCCACAAGCAGATTGCCGCGCAGATGGGCTTGTCACTGCGCTCCGTCGAACGTTACGTCGCCGATGCGCTGTATCACTGTTACATGTTGCGGTACGAAGCCTGATGCCTGTGGACAACAACTCAGTCGGGCGCCGCGCCGAGCCGCAGCAACAGGTGGTCAAGCAAGCCATCCACTGGTTGCTGCGGCTGCGCAACAACCATGGCAATGCGCGCCTGAGTCATCAGTGCGACGCGTGGCGCGCCGAACATCATGAACATGAACTGGCCTGGCAGCGCGTGCAGTCGCTGCAGGCGGAATTGAGCCATAACCTGCGCGCAGTGCCGGGTGCCCACGTAGCGCTCAATACCCTGGAAAACAGTGCACAAGGCCTCGGACGGCGACAGGCCTTGAAGCTGCTGTCTGGCGCGGTGCTGATGGGCTCCGCGGCGTGGCTGGCCAAGGACACCTCCGTCTGGCAGCAGTGGCGCGCTGATTACGCTACGGCGACCGGCGAGCGTCGCGGGTTCCAGTTGCCCGACGGCACGCGGATCGAGCTGAACACTGCCAGCGCAGTGGATCTGGACTACACCGCGCAGCAGCGGCTGATCCAACTCACTCGCGGCGAAATCATCGTCACATGCGGCGGTAACGATGAAGGCGCGACGTTCAACCGGCCACTTCGCGTGCAAAGTCGTCATGGTATTTATGAGCCGATAAAAGCCCGCTTCATCTTGCGTCAGGACAGCGATTGCACACGGCTCACCGTCAGCTCCGGGAGCGTCGCCATCCGCAGCGGCGCAACCTCCGTCGAGGCACTCGCGGGGCAGACCTATCTGATCGATCATCATCAGGTGCGCCCGGCAGCGCCACTGGATATGGACGTGGGAGCGTGGGCCGATGGTTTGATTGTGACCCGCAATATGCGCCTGGGCGATTTCCTCAATGAAGTCGGGCGTTATCGTCAGGGCTTTGTGACGTGCGCGCCGCAGGTGGCGGACTTGCGCCTGTCCGGAGTGTTCCGCCTGGAGGACACCGACACGCTGCTGGCCATCCTGCCGCAGACCCTGCCGGTGCAATTGCGTTATCGCACCCGATGGTGGGTCACACTCGAGGCGGTGGCCTGAAATTATTTTGGCGGGTTTTCGCGACAAGTCCGGCTTGGTCAGTAAGCACTTCAACTCAGCCTTTGCGACTTGCCACGGAAACCGACAATGACTGTCCGCCTCACCTGTAAGAAACCGCTGAATTTCACTGCCGAATCGGGCCTGCTGCGCCACGCCGTTCGCGCTGCCCTGCTGTCCACCGTTCTGGGTGCCGGTGCGCTGCCCGGGCTGAGCCTCGCCGCCCCTGCCAGTGAAGCGAGCAGTCATCGCTACAGCATCGGCGCCGGCCCGCTGGGCGAAGCGTTGAACCAGTTTGCCCGTCAGGCAGGCATTACCCTGGCGATGACTCCGCAGCAAACGCAGGGACAACAGTCTCCGGGCGTACAGGGCGAATATTCAACTGATCAGGCGTTGAGCCATTTGCTCAGCGGTTCGGGCCTGGAAGCAGTCAGCCAGGACGGCAGCAGCTACGTCCTGCGTGCTGTCAGTGAAACCGATGCGCTGGCACTGCCAACCACCGATATCAAAGGTTTCGCCCTCGGCAACGCACTCGGCAGCATGGAAGGCTATAACGCCACCCACAGCCAGATCGCCACCAAGACCAGTACCGCGTTGCTGGAAACTTCGCAAAGCGTGTCCGTGGTCACCCGCGAGCAAATTGACGATCAAGGCTCGCAGACCGTCTCCCAGGCGATGCGTTATACCCCCGGCGTGCTGACCAACCCTTACGGGGCGACCCATCGCTACGACTATGTGGCGATGCGCGGCTTCAACGATGGCTCGGTGGATAACATCTACCTCGACGGCCTCAAGTCGATGGGCGACAGCGGGACCTACAGCACCATGCAGGTCGATCCGTATTTCCTCGAGCGCGTGGATATTCTCAAAGGCCCGTCGTCGGTCTTGTATGGCCGCAGTTCGCCCGGTGGCCTGGTGGCGCTGACCAGCAAAAAGCCGTTGTACGAGGCCTATCATCAGGTTCAGGCCACGGTCGGTACCCAAGGTCAGCGCGGGGTCGGTTTTGACTTCAGCGGCCCAGTCGATGACGACAAGAGCATTGCCTATCGTCTGACCGGTTTGACGGATCAGTCCGACACACAATTCGACCACAACAAGGAAAAACGCTTCGCCCTCGCTCCGACGCTGAGCATCGATTTCACTGAAGACACCTCGCTGACGCTGCAGGCGTATCTGCAGCACGATCCGGATGGCGGCTACCACGGTGGCGTGCCGGCGGACGGGACGATTCATCAGCGCAACGGCAATCGCATCTCGCCGCACTTCTTCGAGGGTGAGCCGGGGATTGATGGCTACTCGCGGGATCAGCAATCGTTCGGCTATCAGTTCGAACATCGCTTCAACGACGTCTTCACAGCGCGGCAGAACTTCCGTTACCTCGACTCCAAAGTGAACATGGATCAGGTTTACGCCTATGGCTGGACGACGCCAACCAGCAACGAACTTAACCGCTACTACACCGGCGGCGATGAACGTCTGCATGCGTTCATCGTCGACAACATGCTGCAGGCCGAATTCTTCACCGGAGCTACCAAGCACACCGTGTTGATGGGTGCGGACTATCAGCGGCGCAAAACCGTGGTCGACTGGACCAGCGGCGGTCTGGCGCCGATCAATGCGTTCAACCCGGTCTACGGCAATTCGGCGATCGATATGTACGGCGACACAAGTTACCTGCGCCGCCTGGAGCAGACCGGGGTCTACCTGCAAGACCTGATCGAGATGGATCAATGGCGGTTTTCGCTGGGTCTGCGTCAGGACTGGGTCGAGACGTCGGATGAGAACCGTATCGCCGAAGCGGGCCGTCCGGTGGGCACGGAAATCAACGACCGCCGCACCAAACTGACTGGCCGCGCCGGCGCGTTGTATCTGTTCGATAACGGCCTGGCGCCGTACATCAGCTACTCCGAGTCGTTTAACCCGAACTCGTATGCCGACAGCGCCGGTAATCCTCTGCCTCCGACCGATGGCACACAGTGGGAAGTCGGCCTGAAGTATCAACCGCCGGGCACCGACAACCTGTTCACAGCCTCGCTGTTCCGCATTGATCAAGAAAATCTGGCGACCAAACTGCCGCAGGAAAACTTCTATCGCGCTGTAGGCGCTGTCCGTTCGCAAGGCCTCGAACTGGAAGCGCACATGCAGGTGACCGACAACCTGAAAGTGCTTGGCAGCTACACCTTCACCGATATCGAGTACTCGAAGTCGATGGTCAGCACCTTGAGCACGCCGACCGACGTGATCGAGAACAAAGGCAACTCGCCGACTCAGGCACCGCGGCACATGGCCTCGTTGTGGGCCGACTACAAGTTCGACAGCGCGGTACTCGATGGCCTGCGTCTGGGCGGTGGTGTGCGTTATGTCGGTTATAGCTGGGCGGACGCGGAAAACACGCTGAAGGTGCCTTCCTACACCTTGTTAGACGCCTCGATCGGTTATGACCTGGGCAAGGTCGGCTTGAAGGGCGTCGACGTGCGCTTGAATGCGAACAACCTGACCAATGAGTCCTACGTGGCCTCCTGCGCCAGCCTGAACTTCTGCTACATGGGCGAAGAGCGCAACGTCGCCGCCACGGTCAGCTACCAGTTCTAAGCCTTTGCCTTGTGCATAAAAAAGCCAGCCGCTTATTTCTCAGGGGCTGGCTTTGTCGTCTTTGTGGGGAAATCTTCATGCGCGCATTGTTGGTGTTGTTGCATCGCTATATCGGCCTGGCGACGGCGGTGTTTTTGCTGTTGGCCGGGATTACCGGAAGCATTCTGGCGTTTAATCATGAGCTGGATGAATGGCTGAATCCGCAATTCTATGCGGCTTCCGCCGAGGGTCAGCGATTGCCTCCAGGGGCGTTGGTCGAGGCTGTGCAAACCACCCATCCGAAGCTGCAGGTCTGGTACATGGAGTATCCGGACGAGTTGGGGCATACCGCGCTATTGGCAGCTGTTCCCCGTAAGAATCCGGCGACGGGCAAACCATTTGATGAGCGCAATCAGGTGTTCTATCTGGACCCGGTGAGTGCCGAGCAGAAAGGGCAACGTTACTGGGGCGAGTGCTGCTTTTCCCGGGAGAACTTCATTCCGTTCATTCTCGAGTTTCATTACAACCTGACGCTGCCCGGAAACTGGGGCTTGTGGTTGATGGGGCTGGTTGCCAGCGCCTGGGTGATCGATTGTTTCATCGCGCTGTGGCTGACGTTTCCTCGTGGCAAGCCGTTCTGGAAAAAGTGGTCGGCGGCCTGGAAGATCAAGGGCGGCCACGTTTATCGACTCAACTTCGATCTGCATCGGGCCAGTGGATTGTGGCTGTGGTTGTTGTTGCTACCGATTGCGGTCAGCAGTGTCGCGATGAACTTGCCCAGTCAGGTCTTCAAACCGGCGGTGTCGCTGCTTTCACCGATCGAGCCGAGCGTTTATGAGGCTCGAGGGCGAATGCCTCCATCTGAGTTGGGGGTGACACAGTTGAGTTATCAACAGGCGTACGAAAGGGCATTGGTCGAGGGGAAGAGGTTAGGACTGACAGCGGCGATCGGGGAGTTGTATTACAGCTTTGAGTACAACTTCTACGGCGCAGGATTTGGACAACATGACACTCAAGCGCATGGAAAATCCTGGTTGTTCTTTCACGGCACGGACGGACGATTATTAGGGCAGGAAATCGCTGGAGAAGGGACATTGGGGGAGCGGTTTTATCGATTGCAATTACCGATACATGGCGGGCGGATCATAGGCTTTACCGGGCAGGTGCTGATCGCAGTATTGGGTGTTGTGATTGCGGGACTGTCAGGGACTGGCGTTTACATCTGGTGGCGTAAGTGGCAAGCCCGACGTATCAGCAAGGCTCGCAAAGCGGCCTGATGTTCGGAAGCCCTGAAACGACAAAACCCCTGTCTGCGTTAGCAGACAGGGGTTCTGGAATTTAATCTTGACAATGACCTACTCTCACATGGGGAAACCCCACACTACCATCGGCGATGCATCGTTTCACTTCTGAGTTCGGGATGGGAT